>JADLHC010000080.1 GCA_020849035.1 Planctomycetia bacterium | reverse complement strand
CGAAGAGGAAGCTTTCGTCGGGGAACCTGCGGCTGGTGGTGTCGATCGCGAAGAAGTACCGGAACCGCGGGCTGTCGTTCCTGGACCTGATCCAGGAGGGGAACACGGGCCTGATGAAGGCGGTGGAGAAGTACGAGTATCGCCGCGGGTACAAGTTCTCGACATACGCGACCTGGTGGATCCGGCAGGCGATCACGCGCGCGATCGCGGACCAGGCGCGGACGATCCGCATCCCGGTGCACATGATCGAGACGATGAGCAAGCTCCGGAACGTGACGAAGAAGCTCATCCAGAAGAACGGGCGCGAACCGACGATCGAGGAGATCGCCAAGGAGACGAACATCAGCGTGGAGGAGACGAAGCGCGTGATGAAGATCTCCAAGCACCCGATCTCGCTGGACCGGCCGATCGGGAACGGCGAGGACTCCTACTTCGGGGATTTCATCGACGACAAGAACGCCGAGTCGCCGGTGAACGCGGCCACGTACGAGATGCTCAAGGAGAAGATCGAGACCGTCCTCCAGACGCTGTCGTTCCGCGAACGCGAGATCATCAAGCTTCGCTACGGCATCGGGACGGGCTATACTTACACGCTTGAGGAGGTCGGGCGCATCTTCAAGGTCACACGGGAGCGCGTCCGCCAGATCGAGGCGAAGGCCGTGAGAAAACTGCAGCACCCGATCAGGAGCCGCAAGCTCGAGGGATTCCTCGACGGAATGGCGCCCAAGGAATGAGAAAAGGGCGGGGCGAACAGCCCCGCCCTTCTTCTTTTCCCGGCCCCGCCGCGAAGGGAATCCCGGGTGAACGAAGACGTCGACCGAGCATCAACCGACGAACCAGGCACCACAAGGAGATACGCACCGCGATGGACCAGCCCCAGAAGCCGCTCATGAAGGCGCAGATCGCCCCGCTTCGCGCCCTCCAGGACCTCGACAAGCAGATCTTCCGCTGGAACAAGGACCGCATGCAGAAGCCCCGGGCGCTTGAGCCGCTGGACCGGGAGGTGAACGCGACGAAGGGGGAGCACGACGGGAAGTTGAAGGCCGCGAAGGACGCGAAGCTGGAGGTCGAGAAGAAGGAACTGGACCTGAAGGAGCGCGACGAGCGCCGCAAGAGGCTGGAGGGGCAGCGCGACACTTCGAAGTCGAACAAGGAGTACCAGAGCTACAACCTCGAGATCGCCGCGATCCGCACGGAGGCGGGGAAGATCGAGGAGGAGATCCTGAAGCTGATGGCCTCGGTCGAGGACGCCACGAAGCTGGCCGGCGATGCGAAGACGGCGATGGACGCGGCGCTGGGGAAGCACGGCGAGGCGAAGAAGGGCGTGGACGCGGAGATCGCGAAGATCGACGAGGAGATCCGGGGGTTGCGCGAAAGGCGTGCGGCGGCCGCGAAGGAAGTGGACGGCGAGTTCCTGAAGATCTACGAGCGGATCCACAAGGCGAAGCCGGACGCGGTTGCGCTGGCGGCGGTGGTGCAGGAGGACGACGGCTACCACTGCGGCGGGTGCCGGATGGGGATTACGTTCCAGGACGTGAACACGGTGAGGAAGGGGAAGGACCCGGTGCAGTGCCGTTCGTGCAGCCGGTTGCTGTATCTCGAGGCCAAGCCGCAGGCGGCGCCCGCGAAGTAGGCCCATGGGCGCTGCCGGATCGAGAGGGGGCGCCGGCGGCGGGGCCGCCTGGGACGTCATTTACGACGGCGACTGCGGGATCTGCGAGGCGACGCGCGGGATCGGCGAGCGGCTCGACTGGCTGGGGCTGTTCCGCTGGCGGCAGAATTCTGATCCCGGCGTGCTGGCGGACCACCCGCACCTGACCAGGGAGGCGCTCGACCGCGCGATCCACGTCGTCGGCCGCGGTCGGACGCTGGAGGGCTTCGAGGCGGCGCGTTTCCTGATGCTGCGCTGGCCTCTCGCGAGCCTCGCGGGGCTCCTGCTCCACCTGCCGGGAATGCGCGGCCCCGGGGACCTCGCCTACCGGTGGGTCGCCGACCACCGGAAGACCGTCCTCGCCTGCCGGATCGGCGAACCGACGATCTTCCACAGGTTCTTCGCCAGCCTCTTCATCGTCGCCGTCCTCGCCCTGGTCGCCGCGGGTCCCGTGCTCCGCCTCGAGGACTGGCCGCTGTCCTGCGTCCCGATGTTCGCCACGCCGGTCGAGCCCGACGGCGCGCGCTACTCGTTCCGGTTCTCGGCCGTCGACGCCCGGGGCAGGGCGACGGAAATCCCCGCCGACGCCTGCGGGGTCCCCGAGCTGCGACTCGAACGCGTCCTGTTCGGCCGCTACTACGGCTCCGTGGATCCCGGCTACGAGTACGGCGCCTTCCCCGGGGACACGCCGGAGGCGTTCGAGAAGCGCATGACGGAGTTCTTCGAAGTCTTCGCGTCGGCGGCGCAGGCGCGAGGGAGGCTGCCGGAGGGTACGGTCGGGCTGCGCCTCGACGTGGTGCGCCAGGCTCGCGGGGGCCGGATCGAGAGGCACCCGTGCGGCACCTACGCGATCGGCGAGCGGCGGTTCCGGAGGCGGCCGTGAACGCCTGGAACCGGTTCTGGTTCGCGACGACGGGCCGCCACTCGATCGGCTTCTTCCGCGTCCTGCTGTGCGCGTGGCTGTGCGCCGACTATCTCGACTTCCTCCCGGGGCTCGACTCCCTGCTCGGGCGCGGAGGGACGTTCCTTGCGCCGAGCGCGGGACTGCGGGCGGCGCTCCGGCTGATCCCGGGAACGGACCTCCGCGACGTCGGGGAGATCGGCCGCGCCCTCGCGTGGGTCCTCGCCCCGCTCGCCCTCTTCGGCGTCGGCACGCGCTTCTCCCTCCTCCTCCTCGCCGTCGTCAATTTCGCGCTCCGGGCCTGGCACAGCTCGTGGGTCTACGTCGGCCACGCGAGCATCCTTCCCTCGCTCGCCCTGTTCATCCTCGCGTTCGCCCCGGGCGTGCGCGCCTGGTCGGTGGACGCCCTGCTCGAGGCGTGGCGCGACCGGCGCCGGGGACGTCCGCTCCTCGAGGCCCTTGCCGGCCCGCCCGCCGCCGTCTGGCCCGTCCACCTCCTGCTCGCCTGCGCCGCCGTCCTCTACGCCTCCGCCGGCGTCGCCAAACTCCGCTGGGGCGGCCGCGACTGGATCACCGGACGCACGCTGCAGTGGTACCTGGAGGGGAATGCGGGGCAGAAGCGCCTCGGGGACTCGACGCAGTTCTTCTCGGCGCGCCGGGACGCCCCTCCTGAGGCCCGGTTTCGCGACCCCTGGGGTCTCGACAAGATCGCGAATTCCACGATGTCCACGCCCGCAGGCCGCGCGATCGCGACCTCGCTCCCGCTCTGCGCCGCCGCGTCCTGGGGTGCCCTGCTGCTCGAGCTCGCGTTCCCGCTCGTGTTCTTCCTCCGGCGCCCCGCCCAGTACGCCCTGCTGGCCTCCGCGGCCCTGTTCCACGCGGGCATCGGCGCGCTGATGGGAATCGACTTCGGCGGCTGGGCAGTCCTGTACCTCGTCGCCGTCGACTGGAACGCACTTCTTACCCGCCCCGGCGCGTTCCTCCCCGGGCTTCACTCCGCCCGCGCGGGGAGCTGAGCGGGCGCAAGGGCCGCGGTTTCCTGCGCGGCGGGGAGGAGGATGCGGAAGACGGCGCCGCCCGCGGGGGCGGCGTGGGCGTCGATGGTGCCGCCGTGGGCCTGGACGATCTGGTGGGCGATGGCGAGCCCGAGGCCGGTGCCGTCTTTCTTCGTGGAGAAGAAAGGTTCGAAGATGCGGGCCAGGTCGGCTGCGGGGATGCCCGGTCCCGAGTCCTCGATCGAGAGCTCGACGGCCGCCTGTCCGCCGAGCTCCGCTGCGCGCGTGCGGAACGTCAGGGCGCCGCCGGACGTCATCGCCTGCGCGGCGTTGAGGACCAGGTTGATGAGCACCTGCTTGAGCTGGTCGCCGTCCGCCCGCGCGGCGGGGGTGTCCGGCGCGAAGTCCCGCTGGATGCGGTAGCGGCCGCCGAGGTCGGCCTCCAGCACGCTGAGCGTGGAGTCGACGAGCATGGGGACCGAGACGCGGCGGAGCGCGGGCGGCCTCGGGCGCGCGAACTGGAGGAAGTCGGTGATGATGCGGTTCAGCCGCTTCGACTCCCGGTCGATGATCCTGAGCAGCTGGAGGTCCGCGGGGGCCGTGTCGGGCTGCGCGGACCGCAGGAGGGCCTGAGCGGCCGCGGAAATGCCGGAGAGCGGATTGCGCACCTCGTGCGCGATCGCGGCGGAGAGGCGGCCGATCGCGGCGAGAGACTCGGCCCGCACGACCTGCTGCTGCGCCCCGCGGATTTCCTCGTTCGAGAGCGAGAGATCCTGAAGGAGCCGCGCGTTCTGCAGGCACACCGCGGTGTAGGTGGCGAGCGTCTCCATCGCCGTCACGTCCTCCCGTGCGTGGATCCGGGGAACGGCGTTCGCGGCCGCGAGGACGCCGAGCACGCGCCCGCCCGCGCGGATCGGCACGGCCAGGAGGCTCCGGGCTCCGAGAAGCGCCGCCAGCTCCCGGTCGTCCGGGGTCGCATCGGGGGACCCGAGGTCGGCGACCGCGCGCGGATGCGAACTCGCGGGGTCGCGGCTGCCCGCCAGGGCTTCGATCCGTACCTCGCGCCCCTCCACGCGCGCGAGCGCTCCCTCCTGGGCCTCGGCCTTCAGGCCCGCCGGCGACTCCAGCCAGACGGACGCTCCCTCGGACCCGAGCAGCTCCATGGCGCGCGCGGCCGCGATGCGGGCGACGCGCTCGGGGTCGCGCGAGGCCGACAGTTCCTGGCCGGCGGCGAGCAGCGTCGCGCCCAGGGCCGCGCGCCGCTCCGCGACGCCCCCGAGGTTCAGG
>JADLHC010000079.1 GCA_020849035.1 Planctomycetia bacterium | reverse complement strand
CCGCCGCCCTCGGCGTCCTCACCCTCGCGACGACGCCCGAGGACGAGCGCGAGCGCCAACCGCTCTCGCTCGGCCCGCGCACCATCGCGTTCCACGGGCGTCTCGACAACCTCGACGAGCTGCGCGCGGCGCTCGGCGCGCCCGCCGCCGGCGACGCGGAGCTCGCCCTGCGCGCCGTCGAACGCTGGGGCGACGACGCTCCCGCGCGCCTCCTCGGCGACTTCGCCTTCGCCTGCTGGGACGCCGCCGCCCGCCGCCTCCTCTCCGCACGCGACCCCCGCGGCCTCCGCCCGTTCGCGTACGCCCTCCACCGCGGCCGCCTCGCCTTCGCGTCCGAGCCCGCCGCGCTCTTCGCCGACCCCGACCTGCCGCGCGAGCCCAACGAGGGCATGATCGCGGAGCACCTCGCCGACGCGATCGCGAGCCGTGACGAAACGCTCTGGAAGGGCGTGCTGCGCCTCCCGCCGTCGCACGTGCTCGTCGCGGAAAGCGGGCGCGTCCGGGTGCGGGCGTACGTGCCTCGGGTGGAAGCGCCCCCGCGGCTCCGCACCGACGCCGCCTGGGCGGACGCCTTCCGCGACGTCTTCCGCCGCGCCGTCGCCGCGCGCCTGCGTTCGCCGCGCCCGGTCGCGGCGGACCTGAGCGGCGGGATCGACTCCAGCGCCGTCGTCGCCGTGAGCTGCGACCTGCGCGCGACCGCCCTCGAGGCCTTCTCCGAGGTCTTCCCCGGCCTGCCCTGCGACGAATCGCCCTATATAAAGGAGGTGGTTGCGAAAACCGGCGTGACCGCGCACCTCGTCCCCGGCGGTGCCGCCGACCCCGCCGTCTACCGCGACACCGCCGCCGCGACGCTCGACTTTCCCGGCTACCCCAACTCGGCCGTCGCGATGCCCGCGCGCCGCGCCGCGGCCGCCGCCGGGTTCCGCACGGTCCTCACGGGCACGGGCGGCGACGAGTGGTTCTCCGGCCCGCGCCCGCGCGCCCACGGCCTCGTGCGCCCGCTGCTCCGCGCCGTCCTCCCCGCGCGCGTCTACGAAGGGCTGGCGCGGGCGGCGGGGAAGCGCCGCGCGCCGGCGTGGATCGACGCGGACTTCGCGCGCCGCATCGGCCTCGCGCGCCGCCTGCGCGCCCCGGACCACGTCCCGCCCCCCGTCCCCGGCCGCACCGCCGCCCGCCGCTTCGCCCGCGCCTTCACTCCCTGGGAGCAGCATCTGCTGGAGACGGACGAGCGCGACGCCGCGCGCCTCGGGCTCGAACTGCGGCACCCGTTCCTCGACGCGCGCGTCGCGGCGGTCGCGCTCGCGTGCCCGGCGCGGCTGCTGCGCCGCGGCTCCGTCACCAAGCCCGTCGTCCGCGCCGCCCTCCTCGGCCTCCTCCCCGAGCGCGTCCGCACCCGCGCCGACAAGGCCGACGTCTCCCACCTCTTCGCCGACACCCTGCGCGCCCTCGGCGGCCCCGCCGCCTTCGCCGACCTCGCGCTCGCCCGCCACGGCTGGGCCGACCCCGCCGCCGCCCGCGCCCTCCTCCAGGGCGTCCTCGACGACGAGGCCGCCGGCGCCCTCGACCGCTCCCGCCGCCTCTGGCCCGCCTGGATGACGATCGGACTTGAAATCTGGGCCCGGTCTTCGGTTATCATCTGAGGCTCAACCGCGCGCCCGCAGACAGGGAGACCCCGTGAAGAAGCCCGCCGACGCCACGACCCACGCCCGCGCCCAGTCTCCCTCCGCAAAAAAAACATGGCGCGCGCCCCGGCTGCGGGCGTACGGGAGCCTCGCGGCACTGACGGCGAAGGGTTCGTTCGGCGGCGACCGGTCGGCGAAGAAGACGTAGCGCCGCCGCCGGAGTCTCAGGCCGCGCCGCCTTCCCCCCGCGCCCCGCTCCCGGGGGGAGTTGCGAAATAAAATCATGAAGAAATTTCAGAAAAACCGCGGAGTTCGGATTCCTTTTGGGTATAGTTCGCACCTCAAGCGTTTCGGGGGTTTTTAGATTCTTTAAGGTCCGGCGCAACTTACCGGAGGGTCCCGTGAAGTCTCGTCATGCGCTGATTCCGGCCGCCGTCGTGGTCGCGCTCGCCCTGGTCGTCGGCGGGTGCAGCAAGGGAGGAGGCGGCGGAGGGTCGTCGGGGAGTGATTCGACCTCCTCCAAATCGTCATCGGGTTCGGGTGGCAGCAGCCCGACCGCGCCCCGGAATGGCGATTCCACCTCCGGCTCGACAGGCGGTGGTGGGATGGCAGATCCCCTGGGACCTCCCTCCCCGGATCTGGGCTACGGATATCACACCGCCGCATTCGCCTACTACTACTTCTACCACAAGAAGTCGACCATCATCTGGGGGGACGTGGGAGCGTACTGGGGGCACTACGACCAGGACGACTATTCCACCACGCTGGATGAAGGTTACGGAGCGACATGGCCGACCCTCAAGAACGCGACGCTCTTCGGCGAGTATTACGACACGTATACTCCGCCGCCCCCTCCGGCCGGTGGATTCACGCACGATCCATTCCCCGCTCCGCCATACGCGCCTGATGGACTCTACACCTACGAGGATATCCAGGCGGATGTGGTCGCCTGCTACAACAGCCTGGGTGACGACTCCGGCTACCCTGTCGACGAGGTGTGGACCGGAACCTTCGTTGGAACGCACCCGTCTTTCGGTGCGGTCTACGAGGTTGAGCTGTCAGGGACCGATCCGGCCCCGGGGAAGTATTTCATCGACGGCGATGCCGTGCTGTCGGGAACACTCACGTTGACCGGAGGACCCGACGACGTCTGGATCTTCCAGGTGGACGGAAACCTGTATGCCCGCGGCGGCTCCAAGGTCGTCATGGCCGGGGGAGCGAGGGCCCAGAACGTCTGGTGGCAGGTCCGGGTCCCGTACCCGTATGGCTACTACGAGTACGACTACGAAACCTACTCCTACACCATCAGCTACATGCCCGGCGCCTACATCGGCGACGATCCCAGCTATCCGCCTTACAGCGATCCGGCCTCGACAGGTTACGCGGCGTTCTGCGGCAACGTGATGTGCAATGGCGACGTGGCCATAGGTCGCGGCAGCAGCGTGGTTGGTCGAGTCATGTCCGTCAACTACGGCTGGTGGTTCTACGCGACGATCGTCTACGGCTCGGTCACCATCAACCCGACCGATCCGCTCCCCATGGCTACTGCGAACAACTTCGCTGTTCTCGCAATGAATGACGTCGTCAACTCGGGTGAGACGGAGGTCAAGGGACGAGTGGGCGTTTCCACCGGAACATCCCACGGCTCCGACCCGCTCTACGTCGATCCACCCGAGTTCTGGCTCGCCGACAGCGACCCAACCTCGGACGTGGCGATTTCCTCTGCCGCATCGGCCGGGGCGCTCGCCGCGGCACGCGACATCGACTACGACTTGACCGGCGAGAAGCTGCAGGGAAAGCGGCTTCCGCCGGGGGTGTACCTGATCGATGGGGCCGCCTTCACCGGCTCGGTCGAGACGGACGGTCCCATCATCCTCGACGGGCTGAATGATCCGGCAAGCGTGTGGATCTTCCGGACGACCGGGCCCATCAGCTTCTCCGCTTCGGACGGAGTCGTTCAGTTCATCTACGACAACGGCGCAGATCCCGACAACGTCTTCTGGATCTGTACGACGGCCTACGTCGCGCCCAGCGTCTCGATTCGCGGGACGATTCTCGCGAGTTCCTCCTCCGCCTCCGCAATCGATCTCGACACGGACGCCGTTGTCCAGGGCCGCGTTGTCGCCACGGCCGGCTCAATCCAACTGCACGGCAATACCGTCTTCTCGAACAGCAGCGGCGGCGCGCTCGACTGGGTTGTCACCTCGAACCCGGACGCAACCGCAAACGACGAGGCAGTCTCGGTGGCCACGGATGGCCTCAACCTGTACGTGCTGGGATTCGTGGGAGGAAGCGGGAGCGGCACGGATAACTCCTGGAGGCTGGAGCGCCGCTCCCTGACCGATGGGGCCTTGCTTGCGTCCGTGACCTGGAACCCGGGGACCGGCGAAGACCTTCCCCGGAAGGTGCTGGTGGACGGTTCCGGGGTGTACGTCTTCGGCAGCACGGAGACCGGGCTCGGGACCGCGACCTACCAGTGGCGACTCGAGAAACGGTCGCTTTCCACGCTCGCCCTGGACGGGTCCTTCACGACCTATACGTCCACCCTTCCTTACGGCGGCCTTGCGGCCGACATCGGCCTGGACGGTTCCACGATCTACCTGTTCGGGGAGATGAACGACATCCTGCCTTCGGCGACCACGCGCCTTCGCTACGAGAAGCGTAGCACCACGTCCGGGGCGCTCGTGCCAGGGTCGTTCCAGTCGCCCGACACCTGGTACGAGGGAGGCACCTACACGACCGTGGATCCGGGCCGCTCAGCCGATTTCCCCGCGACGGCCGAAGGCGTCGTGGTCGACTACTTCACATTCGGGCGCGGCGCCCGGTGCCTCGCAGTGGTGCCCTCACCTTCGGCTCCCGACTCCTCTGCGCCCTTCCTCATCGCCGGAGGCTGGCAGGACTACTTCGGCTTCTTCTCCGCCGCCCTGTACCAGAAGCGATTCCTCTCCGACGGCGCCCTGGACGTGGGCGACGGGTCGCTCGTTCCTCCTTACCCGGGCTACGACCCGTCCGACGCCGACGGCACCCTTCTCGTGTTCTGGGGAAGCGCGTTCGGCGCGAAGAACTGCGTCGAGTCGATTGTGCATGACGGCGTGCACAGTTACGGGCTGTTGTCGGTCGACTACGCGGGGGCGCCCTACTTTGGCTTCACGCCTGAGGCGGGCAAGTTCTACTGGTGCGTCGAGAAGCGCACGATGGTCCCCCATCCCCCAGGCATCGACCCTGTTCTTGATCCATCGGTTTCCGGAGGCCAGCTGGTCGGCGATCCTCACTACGCCCTGGGAATCTATGGGCCAGTGCCCTGCGCCGACTCCGAGCGCGACTACAGCTGTGGTGCCGCGGCAATGGATGAAGCGGCGAAGCGCTTCTTCCTGGTGTCACCGAGCACGGCGGATCTGGGCGGCCTGCAGTGGAGAATCGAGAAGCGCAAGGCCTCCTCTATCGTGCTCGACGCACTCTTCAACGCCGACGGGGAGCGTCCTGGCCTCATCGAGGCGGATCCATCGCCGGGGACCGCTGCCATCCCGGAGCAGTGGTACGTCTACGATTACTCGACGTACACGTATCACTGGACTTCTATGGATCCTGCAACCGATCCCGATTTGATCTGGGTCGTCGACTGGGGGTGGTCGCCGCCCGAGGCATACCACACGGCTCCTGTGCCCGCAACCCCTGGAGCTCCCGACAGGTGCAGAGGCGTTACCTTCCACCTCGACAAGATGTACGTGGTCGGCAGCGACTCTACCGACGTCCCCGCTTCCGGCACAAAGGGCCAGTGGCGGATCGAGTGCAGATTCAAGTAGTACCCGTGCCAGCCTGACACCGGCGCGCGGCGGCCACCCGGCCCCGCGCGCCGGTTCATTTGGGAGCGGGGATGACGGGGTTCGCTTCGTGGGTGGACCGGGAGACGGCTGCGGTGCGCGACGGCGCGGCGCGGGCGCTGCTGGAGGCGCTGTCGGGGCGCTGGTGCGAGGAGGCGGACCCGGCGGCCGTCGAGGCGCTTGCGGTGACGAGTCGCGTGGCGGGCGAACTGCGACGGAAGCTGGCGGCAGCGGGGACGCATGCGCCCGCGTGGGCGCGCGGGTTGCGGCCGGCGCTGGAAGCGCGCGCGCTGGCGGACGGGCATGCGAACGCGCTCAAGGCGGCGGCGGTGCGCGAAGCGGGGGAGGGGTTTGCGGCGCGGGGGTTCGAGGCGGTGGCGCTCAAGGGGTTTCACCTGGCGTACGGGGTGTATGCGGACCCGGCCGACCGGCCGTTCGGAGACGTGGACCTGCTGGTGCGGCGGCGGGACCTGGGGGCGGCGGAGGACGTGCTGCGCGCGCTCGGGTTCGAGGAGGGGCCGGCGCAGGCGGGGCCGGGGGCGATGGAGCGCTCGTTCCTGCGGACGCTGGCGCACGGCGTCGAGCTGGACGTGGACCTGCACTGGACGCTCATGGGGGCGCTCAGCCTCGTGCGCGAGATGCGGCCGGACGACGAAGGCATGTTCGCCCGCTCGACCCCCGCGTTTCCCGGGCTGCGCTTCCCCTCCCCCGAGGACGCCCTCGTGCTGGCGGCGGTGAACCTCGTGAGGCACGGGTTCCGGCCGCTGGGGAACATTCTCGATTTCCGCGAGCTGCTGCGCCGTGCGGACCCCGGGGT
>JADLHC010000078.1 GCA_020849035.1 Planctomycetia bacterium | reverse complement strand
TCTGGCTCTCGCTGAAGTCGAGCATCCCGTGGACATGGTGCATCTTCGGAACGCCGGAGGCGCTTGAGCGCCACGTGGCCGAGTACGCGAACTGGTACAACACCGAGCGGCCTCATGCCGCGCTCTGCGGCGCAACGCCGGACGACAAGCGACGCGGAAGGCGACGACGAGCCCGAAGCGTTCCGGCGACCGGGAAGTGGAAGCTCACCGTCGACTGGACGGGACCCTTCCGCGACCTGCCGATCGTCCGGCTCCGCAAAGTCGCGTAGCGCGTGTCCATTGCCCGAAGCTGTCCGTGTCGTCTTTACGCTACTGATTGAATCCGATGAAGTCCTTGACTCGCGACTCTCGGACGCGCATTCACGCCAACTGCGTCATCCGACTTTCCCGACCCCCCCTGCCCTGCCCCGCGAAGAGTTCCTGGGCCGCCACACCCTGCGGCGTCGTCGCCGCGGACAAACGATCTCGCGCCAATTCCAGCGCCTGGAGTCGGTCGGGTGTGACGAACAGGACGGCGGTCACTCCGGCAGGTTCAGCCGGAACAGTCTGCCGGGTCCCGCGAGACGTGAAGAATCCGAGTAGCGGCCGCTGGGTGGCCGGGCGGTGCTGCTCAGGACTGCCCAGACCGCGCGTCCGGAAGGCGCGACCGCGGCGGCGTGTCCATAGCCTCCGAGGGCGTGCGTCCCCGCGGGTTCCCAGCTGCCGGAGCGGCGGACCTCCAGGGTGCGATCGCGGGTGAAAAGGAGGACCGCTCGGGAGTCCGCAAGGAAGACGCAACAATGGCTCGCCGTGAGGAACCCGAGAGCGGCCAGTTCCGCCACGGAGCCGGCCCCGACCCGGTAGACGTGCCCGTGGGAGCTGGCGGCCCAGCGCCCATCGTCGGAGAACGTCAGCATCC
The DNA here is from genome assembly GCA_020849035.1 of Planctomycetia bacterium. Classification (GTDB taxonomy): domain Bacteria; phylum Planctomycetota; class MHYJ01; order WSZJ01; family WSZJ01; genus WSZJ01. The sequence goes on along the minus strand of JADLHC010000078.1, from coordinate 5,381 downwards.
CGACGTTCCTGCCGTCGTAGTGGCCTTGCCGCCGGATGGTGCCGTCCTCGGCAACGAGGTAGGTCGCCGAATCGGACAGGATCCGCCGTCGGTCGGAGGTCGGATTCAGCGGCCCCTGCCGGTTCCAGGATCGGATGACGCCCTGCGCCGCGGCCGTGATCTGGGCCATGCCATTCGGCTGCCTCACGAGGACGGCGTCGTCGTTGATCGCGACAATCTCGATGACATCCTGCTCGACCGAGAACGCCTTCAATTCCTTCATCCCCTCCACGTCCACCACGCTGATCTTGCGCGCGCAGGCGATCCAGGCCCTGCGTCCGGACGGTGCCAGCGACCAGCAGGGGGCGTCCGCCAGGCCGCTCGCCGGGAGGGCGGCCACGGAGACGTTGACCGCCGCCCCCTTCTTCAGGGTCGCGGCGTCACAGGTCAGGAGCAGGGCGTTGGTGGCGTCATAGGCGAGAAGCGTCGCGCCTGAGCGAATGGGACAGATCGGCCCGGCAAAGACGGTCTCGAACTCCGAGGCGACGGGCTTGAGGACGGCAGCAGGTTCGGGCACCGTGGATCCAGCGGCCTTCGGTGGATTCGGCGGCGGCGGGGAGCCGGGCCCGGGGCCGGCGGGCGCCTCGGCCGCAGCTTTTCCGGAAACCGAGAGGGTCTTCAGCCGGTCGGACGCCACCCTCACCACGCCGACGGACGTCACCATGTGCCAGACTTGCGCGCACTTCCCCGCCAGGCTGGAACCGTCGCGCAGCTTGACCACGGCGCGCCCGCCTTCCACCGTCACCGAGACCACCTGGTCCATGTTCACGTCCAGGGTCCCCAGGGAACTCTCGAGCTTGAACGACGTCAGCGACACGGTGCCCTTGAGTTCGCTTCCATCCGCCAGCGTCGCCGTCACGGACCAGGTCTCGGCGTGCGCGGTGGAAACCGCCAGCACTGCCGCAATGACCCCGAAAAATCGCTTCATTTTGCCTCCAGCGGCCATGCAACGATGTCGCCTGCCATGGCAGGACGTCGGACACCGCCGGAACCGGATCCGGGCGACGCCGGAATCGCCGTCTCGAGCGCGTAGAGGACTTTCCTGGTTCCGTCGAAGGCCATCAACGGGCACAGGCCGGGTGTCTTGAGGGACTTCTCCACGGAATTCCTCGAGAGGGAGAACTGCTTCAGGAACGCCTGGTCGGTCGCCAGAAGCACCGAGTCGCACCCCGGCGCCGCCGCGGCGGCGATCCAGGGTTCCGCCTGTCCGGAGGCCGCGAAGTCGTCGTCCCGTTTCGGGGACAGGTGCGCGACCGCTCCCGTGGTGCTGAGAAAAGTCCGGCCATCCGGTGTGATCAGGAATTCGCCGCTCATCGGGCGTCCGGTATACGAGCGCGGCGCCCAGAAAACGGCCTGGTCACCGGGCGGCGGAGGCGCGTTGGAGGCGATGAGGTAGAGACAGGACGGCCCGGCGCTGGAATTGGAATCCGAGCAGTAGTAGATCCGCGTCTGGTCGGGGTGGACGTGGAGAAATCCCTGGCTCACAGCCCGGACCGTGGTCACCGTCGGCTTCCTGGAGGCCGTGTCGATCAGGAACAGACCCTGCTGCGAGGCGATGCAGGTGACGGCGACGAGCCCACCGCCTGTGACGGCCACGTCGAAGGGGTCCCCGTCGAAGTCCGCCTCGCCGGCGGGGGCGAACGTGGACGTTTCGTAGATGTTCAGTCGGCCCGTCCAGACGGAGGGCCCTCCCCCTTCCCGATCCGCGAAGTCCCGCCGTGACACGAGGTAGATCCGGTCTCCCTTCGGCCCCAACGCCATCGCAACGCACTCGGGCGAAACGCGGCACTCGGCCTGCACCGCGAGGTCCGCCGGGCGCAGTTTGAGGATTCGGCCCTCGGACTGGTCGAGGACATACAGGAAGCTGCCGTCCGGCGCCAGCGCCATGTCGGGAACGGCCGCCTTCAGCGAAAGGCGGGCCGATGGTTTGAGCTCGTCGACCATCCGCAAGGCGGAGGACGCGGCGGGAACGTCGGGGAGCTTCTCGGGCGTGACAGGAGGCGCAGCCGAGCTGCCGCCCGCGACCGGGGACTCACCGGCGCCGATCTCGACCGCAAAGAGCTTCGCCTCCGAGAGGACCAGCACCTTCGAGCCGGACGGGTGCGCAAGCAGCTGGCGCGTCTCCCCGGTCCCCAGCTTGTACTCCTTCTCCCTCACCCCCTTGCCCCCGAACGTGATGAGCTGGGTCTCGTAGTTCTGCGCGTAGATCCGGCCGCTGGACTTGTCGAAATCCAGGGTCCGGGGATAAGCCCCCGACTGGATGGTGAGCACAGGCATGAGCAGGTCGCTCGCCTTGTAGATGTAGGTCGAGTACCCCCCGACCTTCGGGTGGTCGGACGGGTTGGAATTCCCGCCCCCGGACATCATGCACACGTACTTCGAGTCCGCACTGATCTCGATCCCCTGCGGGTTGTTCCCAAGGCGCGGCCCCATCTCCTCGTACACGAGCGAGGCCCCGTCGACCTTGAAACGGTGGAGGCACTCGAATCCGACGCAGACCAGGTACCTGCCGTCGGGGGTCATCGTCGGGTAGTTGAAGTCCGAGAGGGTGACCCCGTCCTTGTGCCTGCGGATCTTCGGCCCCTGCTGCGCCTGGATGTCCCGGTCCACGTGAGACTTCGCCACCTTGCCGGTGCGCAGGTCGACCGCGTCGAGGTTTCCCCGGTCCCGGTGGAAGAACGCAAAGGAGGAAGCCGGGCTCGTTGCGAATCGCGAAGCGGAGGCGGTCGGGAACTTGCGCTTCGGCTCGAGGGTCACGGGATCGAGAACCCAGCCCTCCTGGATCGACTGGACGAGCACGACGAGCCCTTCCTTCGAAAGGCCGGCCCAGACGCAGTTGCCCCCGGTCTCGAACCTGCGCTCCTCGTCGAGCCCGGGCCACGAGACACGGCGGACGATGCCGCCCTTCTCGACGGCGTAGAACGACTGTCCGTCCGCCGACCAGCAGAGGCAGCCGATGAGTTCTCGCGAGTTGAGCTTGATCTCCGTGGCGACCGCATCCACGACGGTCCTGCGCGGCCCGGCAAGGTTCCCGGTTCCCTCCGTCGGCTTCGACCCGGTTCCCGGCGTCGCCGGACCCGGCTTGTCGCCCCCGCCCAGCCAGTCGTCGCCGGGAGTGTCCGGCGGCCTGGCCTCCGGCTTGTCCGGCGGTTTCTCGGCGGCGCCGGCCGCGGAGAACGCCACCCGGACCTTGCTCGGCTGCAGGAAGATGGGTTTGCCCGTGGCCCCGACGTACTTCGGTTGGTAAAGGAAGTCCGACTCCGTTCCGACCGTCCCTTTGAGCGTCACCTCGCCCCGGGCGGTCGCGCCCTGGACCTTGAGCGGGAACTCCTGGGCGTCGGGCCCGATGCGCGGGAACGAGGCCTTCTCCGGCTTCCCGACCGGAGCCGCCTTGTCGCCTGGCACGAACAGCACACTGACGTTCTTCACTTTTCCCATCGGGTCGATCAGCCCGATGACCGCCTCAAACTTCAGGGCCCCGGCGACATTCGAACGCTCTTCGAACTTCACCGACTGGATGCGCCCCTCCAGCATCAGGTCCAGCTCGCGTGCCGGGATCGCGAAGCCGATGCCGGTTCCCTCGACCTTCGCCACGGTGACGCCGACGAGCGCTCCGGAAGCGTCCACGATCGGCCCGCCGCTGTTCCCATGGTTGATGTCGCCGTCGATCTGCACGATGGCCAGCTCGCCCTCGTCGTCCAGGCGAAGGCTCGAAACCGATCCGCGCCCGATCGTGATCGCGGGGTTCTTCTCGCTCGTGCGCAGCATCTCCCCGAACGGGAAGCCCAGGATGAACACTGGAAGTGTCTCGCGCGGTTTGCACTTCGTCGCCAGGCTGAGGGCCTTTGGCAGACCTTCGCGCTGTACTTTGAGGATGGCCAGGTCGCGGTCCGGGTCCTCCCCGACCGCCGTGGCGGCGAGCGAGAACTCCTCCTTCTGCCCGCTGAAGAAGACGACGCTGATCGTCCGTGGCGCGCCATCCGGGGATTCGACGACATGGGCGTTCGTCGCGATGAAGCCCGTATTGCCGTCCTTGAAGAAGAGGAACCCGGATCCCGTCGCATGGAGGCGGCCCGAATCCAGCTTCACGAAGACCGTGGCGTCCTTGAGTTCCTTGAGCTTCGCCTCCGGGATGGACTGCTGGGCGAAGGCGACGGAGGACGCGAAAAGCAGCAATGCCGGCATCAACCTGAGGTGCATGGAAATCTCCTGCGGCGCAGCGGAATTGATGAGGGAGGTTAACAGAATCGCCGGGCGATTCGTCGTCAAATGAAGGTCCGGGGGGATGGCCGCCCGCGATATGCTCAGCGGCCCGGAGCCCGATGAAACCGCGCATCCTGACCCTTCTCCTCTCCTGCGCCCTCCCCTCCCTTGCCCAGGACTGGGCCTGGTGGGAGGGCGAGGCCGCGGCGTCGCAGAATTTCAACGGCCGGGACTTCGCCGCGCGGAACTACGGCGACAAGCGCGACGTGCTCTCCGGCGGGGACTGGCTGTGCAACGGGGGCGCCGTCGGCGCGGAGCCGGTCGCGGCGACGTGGAAGGTCCGCGTGCCGGCGGACGGCGAGTGGCAGCTCTGGGCGCGGAAGTTCTGGAAGCACGGGCCGTTCGAGTGGCGATTTGACGGCGGGAAGTGGACGGCGTGCGGGCGGGACGTCGGGCTGGCGGACAACGTGGTGCTCGCGCCGAACATCTGCGCGAACTGGGTCGCTCTCGGGCCGGCGGCGCTGAAGGCGGGCGAGCGGACGTTCGAGGTCCGGCTGGCCGCGAAACAGGGCGAGGCCGGAACGGCGTGCTTCGACTGCTTCCTGCTGACGCGCGTGCCGTTCTCGCCGCGCGGGAAGCTCAAGCCGGGCGAGAAGACCGGGCTCGCGGAGAAAGGCTGGTGGGCGTGGGAGCCGGACGCCGACGCGTTCACGAAAGAGGCCCTTCTCGACCTCACGTTCCTCAACGAGAAGGAGGCCGGCGCGAAGGGGTTCGTGAAGGCCAAGGACAACGAATTCCTCCTCGGCGACGGCAAGCCCGTGCGGTTCTGGGGGGTGAACTGCGGCCCCGACGTCTGGGGGCTCGGCCGCGCGGGTCACGAGTACCTCGCGGGGCGGCTCGCGAAATGCGGGGTGAACCTCGCGCGGCTGCACGGGCCGTCGTTCGACCCGCGCGACCCGTCGAAGGTGGACGCGAAGGCGCTCGACAACCTGCACTCGCTCGTAGCGGCGCTGAAGAAGCGCGGCATCTACGTGACGCTGTCGTTCTACTTCCCCCTCTGGGTCGACGCGTCGCCGGCGTTCGGGCTCGACGGTTACGACGCGATCGAGAACAAGCACCCGTTCGCGGCGATCTACTTC
>JADLHC010000077.1 GCA_020849035.1 Planctomycetia bacterium | reverse complement strand
GATCGCCCCCACGTCCGACGCCACCACGGGCCGCTCCTGCGCCATCGCCTCCAGCAGCACGAGCCCGAACCCCTCCCAGAGCGACGGGAGCGCGAAGACGTCGAACGCCCCCATCGTGTCGTGCACGTCGGGGCGGAAGCCGGCGAAGTGCACGCGGCTTCCGAGGGGCTCCGCGCGCTTCCGCAGGTCGGCCTCGAGGGACCCCTTCCCGGCGATGACAAGCCGGCCGGGGCATTGACGCATCGCGTCAATGAGGAAGCGCTGGCCCTTCTGCTCCTCGAGGCGGCCCATCGTTCCCACGACGAACTCCCCCGGCCCGGCGCCGAACTCGCGCCGCAGCGCGTCGCGCTTCGACAGGTCCGTCGCCCGTTCCTCCAGGCCGTACGGGATCGTGACGAGGCGGTCGTCGGGGAGGCCGCGGTCGCGCATGAAGCGGCGGACAGCGTCGGAGATGCAGACGACGCGGTCGGCGGCGCGGGCGGCCATGCGGCCGACCATGCCGGCGGCGAAATCCCTGAGGTACTGGTCCTCGTTGTGCTTGGAGGAGAGGAGGCGGGGGACGCCGGCCATTTTCGCGGCGGCGGCGCCGAAGACGTCGGCCTTGAAGAGGTGGGTGTGGACGGCGTCGAAGCCGGAGAAGGCCGCGGCGAGGCGGCGGACGACGAGGGCGTCCGCGGCGTGCTTGAGGCGGAAGTCGGTGACCGGGATGCCGGCGTCGCGGAATCTCGGCGCGAGTCCGCCGGGGCCCTTGAGGTAGCCGAGGTGGATTTCGAACTCGGGGCGCGGGAGGCGCGGGAGGAGGGCGAGGAGGTGGTTCTCGGCGCCGCCGATGTCGAGCGTCGTGATGAGGTGGAAAATCTTCATGCGCCGGCCCACTCCAGGATCGCGCGGGCCCGGGCGAGCCAGGTGCGGCCTTCGACGTCCTCGCGGGCCTTGGCGGCGCGGCGGGCGGACTCGGCGGGGTGGTCGAGGGCGTCGCGGATGCCGGCGGCGAGGGCGCCGTCGTCGTCGGGCGCGACGAGCAGCGCGTTCCGGGGGCCGAGGACTTCGCGAAGCGACGGCAGGTCGCTGGCGACGATCGGCGCGCCGCTGGCCATGTACTCGAACAGCTTGAGCGGGGAGGTGTGCTCGCGGGAAATGCGCTCTTCCGCTGAGTTGGGCAGCAGCAGGACGTCGGCGGCGCGCGTGCGGAGCGGCACCTCGGTCGGCGGGACCTGCCCGACCGCCTCGAGATTCGCGAGCCCCTTCGCCTTCTTCCGGTACTTCTCCAGCTCCTCGCCCGTACCGCCGACGACCACGAACCGCACGCCCGGCAGACGCTTCGCCGCGCCGACGATCGCGTCCACGCCCTTCCACCTGAAGAGCTGCCCCGTGTAGACCGCCGTGGGGCGGCCGTCCCAGCCGAGCTGGCGCCGCGCGGCGTCCCGCGAGGGCAGCCTCTCGTAGCGCGACAGGTCCACGCCGTCCGGCGCCACCAGCACGCGCTCGACGCCGATCCCGCGCAGCTGGCCGCCGAGCAGCCCCGTGATCGCCACGCAGTCCAGCCGCCGCACCACGGCGTTCAGCTTCGCGTTCGGCAGCGTGTGCGCCTCGTAGACGAGCCGCAGCCCCCGCGCCCCCGCCATCGGCAGCAGCGCCGCCGCGGCGAAGATCTCCCGCGTGAACACCACGCCGCGCTTCATCAGCGCCACCAGCGGCGCCGCCACCGCCGCGTACGTCCACGTCTGCAGCAGGAACGCCCCGCGCGCCGCCGCGCCGATCCCCGTCTTCTCCGCCGCGGGCAGCAGGTCCAGCGCCGGCACCCGCCGGATGCGGAACGCGTCCTTCCGCACGCCGTAGAACGCCCACACGTCCTTCACCGCCTTCATCTCCGCCGGCTGCACGCGGTACGGGTGCAGCAGCGTCACCTTCGCCCCCGCGTCGGCGAACGCCTCGCACATCTTCATCGTCTGAAGCGTGTTGGCGCGTTCGCTGGGGATGCGGGCGTTGGAGACGTAGTGGAGATTCACGGGAGGTACGTCTCCTGCCAGAGCTGGAACGCGAGGAGGATCCAGAGGCGCGGGAGGTGGTACGCCTTCTTCGAGACGTGGGCGTCGAAGAGCGACTTCACGGTGTCGTGGCGGAAGTGCCGGAGCTTCGGCGGCGCGAAGAGCTCGTTCGCGAGCGGGTTGAGCCGCGTGCGGAGCCACTCGCTCGCGGGCGGGATGAAGCCCCATTTGCTGCGCGTGCGGATTTCCTCGGGGAGGAGGTCGCGGAAGGCGTCGCGGAGGAGGGCCTTGTAGCGGCGGCCGCGGACCTTCTCGGCGAAGGGGATGCCGGCGGCGAACTCGACGAGGTGGTGGTCGAGGAACGGCGCGCGCGTCTCGACGGAGGCGAGCATGCTCATCTTGTCCATGCGCATGTTCGACTCCTCGGCGATCCAGAGCTTGAGGTCGCCGTAGAGGAGGCGTTCCTGGAAGTTGTCGGTCTGCGGGCGGGCGATGGTCTTCGCCACGACCTCGCGGACGAACTCGGGGCCGGGGAGCTTCGTGGTGACGAGCGCGTCGCGGACGGCGCGCGGGAACGCCTCGTGCCAGGTCAGGTACCGCTCGGGCCCGGGCTCGAGGCGCGCCTTGCGGTCGAGTTTCGCGAGGTTCGCGTTCAGGCGCAGGAATGGCGACGCCATCGCGCGGGCCCAGCCGGGGACGCGGCGGTACGTCGTCACGAGCGCGTCCGACAGGTAGCGGTCGTATCCTGCGAACAGCTCGTCGGCGCCGTCCCCCGAGAGCAGCACCGGCACACCCTTCTCGCGCGCCAGCTTCGCCACGAGGTACGTCGGGATCGAGGCCGCGTTCGCGATCGGCTCGTCGAGCGCCCAGGCGACCCTCCGGACGAGCGCCGGCAGGTCCACCGCGTCGTCCACCAGCACCTCGGAGTGGATCGTGCCGAAGCGCTTCGAGGCGACCCGCGCCATGTCGAGGTCCACGTTGAACTTGTCGCGGTCGGCGGCAGCGAATCCCGCGCTGAACGTGCGCAGCTCCGGGTTCCGTTTCGCGACGACCCCGCTCACGATCGAGGAGTCGATGCCGCCGCTCAGGTAGCACCCGACAGGGACGTCGCTGATCAGGCGCTTCACGATCGCCGTCTCGACGCGCTGCCGCACGGCCTCCGGCGTGACGTCGGCGCGCTCGGGGCGGACGTCCCAGTACTCGCGGGTCTCGACGCGGGCGGCGACGCCGGCGCTGTGGCCGGCGGGGAGCTTGCGGACGCCGCGGAAGAGGGTCCAGGGGGCGGGGGTGTAGCCGACGGCGAGGTAGAGCTCCATCCCCTCGGGGTCGACCTCGCGCGGGAAGCCGGGGAACTCGAGGAGCGCCTTGACCTCGCTCGCGAAAAGAAAAACATCGGGACGGTCCGCGTAGTAGAACGGCTTCTTCCCGAGCCGGTCCCGCGCGCAGAACAGCTTCTTCTCCCGCGCGTCCCAGATCGCGAACGCGAACATCCCCTCCAGCCGGTCCAGCAGCGCCGGCCCCCACTCGCGGTACCCGTGCAGCAGCGACTCCGTGTCGCTCGACGTCCGGTACGCGTGCTTCGGCTCCAGCTCGCGGCGCAGGTCGCCGTGGTTGTAGATCTCGCCGTTGAAGACGATGGTGAAGCGCCCGTCGGGCGTCGTCATCGGCTGGCCGCCGCCCGCGAGGTCGATGATCGAGAGCCGGAGGTGCCCGAGCGCGACGGGGCCGTCGGCGAACAGCCCGCGGCCGTCGGGTCCGCGGTGCGCCATCACGTCGCGCATCCGCTCCACGACCGCGCGGTCCGCCGGCGCGCCGTCCCGACGCAGCATCCCGACGATCCCGCACATGTCAGCGCTTCCTCCCGGCCGCTTCCTCGAAGACTTTCACGAGCCGGTCCATCATCGCGCCGAGGCCGTGCTCCCGCTCGACTTTCTCCCGAGCTTCGCGGCCGAGCTGCGCGCGGTCGCCGGCGAGGACGCGCTCCGCGGCGGCGGCGAGCCCGGCGGCGTCGCCCGGCGCGAACGTCCGCTCCGCGGGCATCCAGGAAGTGAACGCCGGGTTGCACGCGATCGCGGGGCGGCCGCTCGCCATAGCCTCGAGCACCGCCTTGTCGAGCGCGGTGCGGCTGGCGCTCACGAAGAGGTCCGCGGCACGGTAGACCGGGCCGATCGCCGAGTACGGCACCTTGCCGAGGAACTCGACCGGCACGCCCCGCGCCTTCGCCAGCGCCTCCAGCGCTTCCCGCCGCGGCCCCTCGCCTGCCAGCGTCACCCGGACGCCCGGGAGGCGCTTCGAGAGCAGCGCCGCGCCTTCGACGACGGTTTCCATGTCCTTGGAAGGGTCGAGTCGGCCGACGGAGAGGAGGTTGAGGCCGCCGGGGGGCGGGGTGAGGGGGAAGAGGGAGGCGTCGATGCCGTGGCCGGTGATGCGGAGCTTGTCGGAGTCGAGGCAGAAGGACTCGCGGGAGGCGGAGACGACGAGGCGGGAGAGGCGGACGGCGAGCTTGAGCTTCGGCGTGACCGCCCGGTGCGTGTACCAGAGGACGACGGGGGCGCGGGAGAGGGGGGCGGCGGCGATGGCGTACTCGGGGTTCATGTGGGCGAAGACGACGTCGGCTTTCTTCGTGCCGACGGCTTCCTTGAGGGCGCGGATGAAGCGCGACAGGCGTGTGAGGCGGCCGGCGCCGGACTCCTTGCCGAGGGAGGCGACTTCGACGTTGGCGGGGAGGTTGCAGGGGGCGACTCGGCCGGCGAGGACGTAGAGGGCATCGACGCGGGCGGCGAGGGCGCGGATCCAGGTCGGCACGAAGCCGAGGAGGTCGGCGTGCGGATCCACGGCCTGCGTGATCATGAGGACCTTCATCGCGCGGTCCTCCGCCACATCTCGAGGAGGCCGGCCTCGGTGCGGTCGGGTCCGAACGTCGCGCGGACGTGCTCGCGGCCGGCCTGGCCCATCGCCGCGGCGCGGTGCGGGTCGTCGAGCAGCTCGGCGAGGCGCGCGGCGAGGGCGACGGAGTCCTTCACGGGCACGACGAACCCGGTCCGGCCGGGCAGGACGACGTCGGCGGCGCCGGCCACGTCCGTCGCGACGATCGGCTTGCGCGCCGCGGCGGCCTCGACCATGACCAGTCCTGTCCCCTCGTAGACGGACGACAGCGCGAAGACGTCGCACGCCCGGAACAGGTCGCGCACCTCGCCGTGCGCCACCTGCCCCAGGAACCGCACGTTTTTCGGCGCCCCCGCGGCGAGCCTCGCCTTCTGCGGCCCGTCCCCCGCGATCGCTACCAGCACGTCCGGCGGCAGCAGCGCCGCCGCCTTCAGCAGCGTCCCGAAGTCCTTCTGGTACACCATCCGCCCCGCCGCCGCCACCAGCCGCCGGAACGGGCCGCCCAGCAGCTCCGCCCGGAAGTCGCGCTTCGCCGCCGCCTCGAACGCGTCCACGTCGACCGCGACCGGCACGCAGAACACGCGGTCCGCCGCGAACCCCGCCTCGACGAACTTCGCCCGCTCCCGCGTCGTCCCCACACGGATCGTCGCCGCCTTCCTCAGCATCCACCGCGCAAACGCCGCCGCCGGCCGGTGTCGCAGCTTCTCCTGCTCCCACCAGTCGTTCCCCATGAAGTCGAAATGCACCTGCACGTTGAGCGGCAGCCCGAACCTGCGCGCGACGCGCCAGGCGGCGACGCCGGTCGTGAAGGGATCCTGGCACGTGACAAGGTCGAAGGTCCCGGCCTTCGCGAGGCGCGCGGCGACGCGGGCGGCGTCGAGCGGGAAAAGGACGCGGGAGAGGGAGCAGGTCGGCTCGGCGGTGAAGTTCGGGGCGTGGCGGACCGGGGCGAAGCCCTTGCGGGGCGAGTAGATGACCATCGCGAGGCGGCCGAGTTTCCTGGCGAGGCGCTGGTGGCGCGCGACGGCGTCGCCGAGGCCGGTGCCGGGCCGGAGGAGGGAGCGGTCGAGGGAGATGGAGAGGACGCGGAGGGGGGGAGCGGTCATGGGAGGGGGAGCGGCGGGGGAACGGATGAATTTTGAAATTTGAATTTTCTATTTTCAATTTTCAGTGGGGCGCCGGCGGAGGCGTCGGGCTGATCCGGGACGACCGAATGACCGCGCATGCCGACCATTGAAAATGGACCATTCAAAGTCCAAATTTGAAAATTCGTCCGTTCCATCACCGGCCTCCGTCCTTCCCGAACGCCGCTTCCCGCAGCACCGCCGTCGTCTTCTCCATCAGCCGCGACCAGTCGAACTCCACCGACGCCCGCCGGGCGTTCTCCGCCAGCTTCGCCCGCAGAGCTTCGTCCCCCGCGAGCCTCACGAGCGCGTCCCCCAGCCCGGGCTCGTCCCCGTACTCCACCAGCAGCCCGTTCTCTCCGTGCCGGATCACCTCCGGGTTGCCGCCCTTGCGCGTCGCCACCGACGGCAGCCCCGCGAGCTGCGCTTCCAGCAGGACGTGCGACAGGCCCTCGTACCCGGTGAAAAGGGCGAAGACGTCGCTGGCGCGGAGGTACGCCGGCACCCTGTCCTGCGCGACCTCCCCGGTGAAGATGACGCGCTGCGTCAACCCGGCGGCCGCCGCCTGCGCCTCGAGGCGCGCCCGCTCCGGTCCGTCGCCCACGACCAGCAGCTTCCAGCCCGCCGGCAGCCGCGGGACGCACCGGATCAGCGCGTCCACGCCCTTCCACGGCGTCAGCCGCGCCACCGTCACCACGAACCGCCCCTCGAGCCCCAGCAGCTTCTGCGCCGCCTCGCGCGACTCCGGGAACGGGTACTTCGCAGGGTCCACCGCGTTCGTCACGACCCGCACGCGCCCCGCGTCGATCCCCCAGCCGCTCACGATCCCCCTGAGGTACGCGCTCGGCGTGATGATCCGCTCCGCCCTCCCCGCGTAGAACCGCTGAAGCGCCTTCACCAGCTCCACCTTCGGCGCGTGCCGCCGCCCCTGGAAGTCGTCGATGTTCTCCGTCACTTCGCCGTGCCGCACCGACCACTCCCAAGCGAAGTCGCCGACGATCTTCATCACCACCGGCTTGCGCAGCGACAGGTTCACCACCGACGGCGGCAGCCCGTAGTCGTTCACGAACAGGATGTCCGCCGTCGCCGCCCGCGGGATCACCGCCGCCGCCATCAGGGCCAGCCGCACCGGCACCGGCCACCGCCGCGAAATCCGCTTCACCCCGAACGGATACGCGTGCTCGAACGGCTCGCCGAAGGTGACCACCGACACCGCGTGCCCGGCGCGCGACAGGTCCGTCGCGAGGTTCAGCAGGTAGCGGGAGGGGCCGCCTGCCTCGGGGTGAAACGTGCCGGTGACGATGAGGATGCGCAAGGGAGGTGCGATACCTTCCCCGACGGACGGCTGCCCGTCAACGCGCGAGAAGCGCCGTTACTCCCAGACGTATTCGGGCTCGAGCACCGGCTTGTAGTCGTCCGGCCACGGCGTCAGGAAGAACGCCATGTCGAACGCCCCCGCGCCCAGCCGCACCACCATCATCCCCAGCCCCTTCAGGAACCCCAGCGTGATCGCCGCCCAGAAGCCCTTCTCGTGTCCCGTCTTCACCATCTGGTTCGGGATCTCGCCGATGCACGTGACGATGTTCACAAACCCGCGGGCGAGCTTGCCGGTCATCTTGCCCACGACCGTCTCCGTCTCGCTCGGCCCGATGTGCGGCGGCTCGTCGTCCACGGTCTCCACGCCCTGCGCCATCGCCGGGGTCGCCATCACGGCCAGGACCAGGCTGAAGAGGAATGCGCGCATCATCGTCTCCGTTTGGGCGGGCGGGGCCCGCGGGGTTCCCCTCTTTTACGACTTTCGGGGCTTCCGGTTGGAGAGAATTTCGCGTACGGCGTCGCGGACGATGCGGCGGGCGCGGGGGGAGGGGCCGGCGGCGAGGCGGAGGGCGGCGGCGGGGAGGCCGACGCGGAGGGCGCCGCGGGCGTGGCTTTCGAGTTGCGGCCAGGCGCGGAGGGAGGCGAGGGAGGCGACGGCGCAGGCCTCGCGCTCGGCGGGGGAGAGGCCGGGGCGCGAGAGGACCTTGCCGTAGCCTTCCCAGACGATCCATTCGGCGAGCGCCGGGTGCAGCGCGCGCATGTTCGCCAGCATCCGGTCGGTCGTGTGCGCGTAGATCCGCTGGCACAGCCTGATCCCGCGCTTCTCCCACCCGCCGGGCCCGCCCGGCGTCAGCGGTTTGCGCGCCGGCCCGACCGCCTTCGCGACCGCCGCGAGCCCGATGATGGCGCGCGGGTACCCGGCGAACAGGTACATCATCAGCGCCGCTTCGAAGATCGCCTCCGCCGGCACGCCGCTGCGCCGCGCCGCCCGCGCCGCGCGCGCCGCGGTCGCCTCTCTGCCGAGCGCGATCGCGGCGGCCAGCGGGGGGAGGAAGCGCAGGGTGGGGGGGAGGGGCACGGGGAGGTTGTACGGGAAGGGCGCCGGGTGGGGAAGCATCTGCGGGGGCGTGTAGACTGCGCTCCCATGTCCTTCGCCGCTCTCCGCGCCCACCAGGCTCGCGTCATCGCGTGCGAATCGTGCCCCCGCCTGCGCCGGCACTGCCGCGCCGTGGCGGCCGACCCGCCGCGGCGGCACGCGGGGGACGTGTACTGGGCGCGGCCGGTGCCGGGGTTCGGCGACCCGGGCGCGCGCATCGTGCTCGTCGGGCTCGCGCCCGGCGCCCACGGCTCGAACCGCACGGGTCGGATGTTCACGGGGGACGCGAGCGGCGACTTCCTCTACCCGGCCCTTCATCGCGCCGGCCTCGCCTCCCAACCGCGCGCGACGTCCCGGGACGACGGCCTGACGCTTCGCGGCTGCTGGATCACCGCTGCCGCCCGCTGTGCGCCGCCGGGGAACAAGCCGGCGCCGGCGGAGCTGGAGCGCTGCCGGGCGTGGCTCGAGCGGGAGCTGGCGCTGCTCCCGGACGTCCGCGTCCTCCTCGCCATCGGCCGCATCGGGCACGACGCCGTGCTGCGGATCTGGGGGGAGCGGCTGACGCGGTGGCCCTTCGCGCACGGGGCCGTCCACCGTGTGCCGGGGCGGCCGGCGCTCGTGGACTCGTACCACGTGTCGCGGCAGAACACGAACACGGGGAAGCTGACGGCGGAGATGTTCGACGGAGTGGTCGCGCGGGCGGTGGAGCTGGCGGGTCCGGAGACTACTCCGCCTTCTCGATCTCCGCGCGCATCGAGTGGGTCGAGCCGAGCCGCCAGTCGCCCCCGTACGACTTGACCTGGTTGCGCTTCAGCTCAGCCACCTCCAGCGGGCAGGTCTGGAGGATCGTCCGGCCGGTGGAGTCCACCTCGACCGCGTGCTTGAGCGCCGACTCCCACGACTTGCGGAACACGTGGGTCACCATGTCGATGACGTACTCGTAGGTGTGTTCCTGGTCGTCGACGAGGATGACGTGGTAGAGGGGCGCGAGGCGGGTTTCGCGGTCGGTGTCGAGTTCGGGGGCGGTGCGGATGGCCGGCGAGGGCATGGGGGCATTATACGGGGCTTCCGGAAGCGTCCAATGATCGGATCGAGGGGTGAAACGCGCCGAGGGGCGTGGCGTCCTGCCTGCCGAATGGGGAAGGGAGTGTGCAGTTGTTTACCAGTCAGGACACTCGAGGCGAGTACTGGCTGAGCCTTATCTCGCGAGAAAACGCCATAAGCCATTCATAGCAAGCAGGTTAAGTGAATAGTTAGCCCCCTGCCGCACTGCCCGGATCCGGGCATCCAGATTGCTACCCGGTTTTGTGCAGGAAAAGCAAACTCCAACGGACCCACCAGCGTCTTATTGGCATAGAGACCCAGCCGTTCCGCGCCCATCCAAGGAAGGAGGACGCCATGGAAAGCAGAACCTTCACCCCCACGCCCAAGGACGCCATCGCGGCCGTCATGTTCCTGCGTGACGAGGTCCGAAAGGGGAAGCTCGCCATGGCCCCGCTCCTCCGCAAGAAACTCCAGGAAATCGGGCTCCTCCGCGAGCCTGCGTGGCGCCGCCTCATGGAGGAAGGAAAGCGGGCCTTCGCCGCGCGCACCAGGGCCGCCAGCGCCGAGTTCGTCCACGACGTCGAGGCCCTCGAGGCGTACGAGGCCCACAACGCGGACTTCCGCGCCAAGGTCAAGTCCTTCCTCGACGACGTCGCCAAGGCCCGCGGCGAGGACCAGGCCTACGCCCGGATCGACTCCCTCAAGGCCTTCCTCGAGGAATTCGGGTTCTACAGCCCGGAGTTCATGAAGAAGGCGCTCGGCGCCGCACTGTGGGACAAGTACCGCAGCCGGTCGCGAGACGAGTTCATCGACGAAACGGAGGAGCAGGAGGCGCAATAGCTCGACCGCAGGACCAACCAGGGCGCGGCGAAAACCGCGCCCTTTTTTCGTCGGCCCCCGCCGCCGCCCCTTCCCGGGCCGCCTTGACACCCCCCGGCCAGCCCCGTAGCGTCCTCCCATGGCGACGGTCCAGGTCAAGCTCGGCGAGCGCTCCTACCCCGTGGCGATCGGCCGCGGGCTGCTGCCGTCGCTCGGACGCCGCTGCCGCACCGCGCTCGGACGCACGGCCGCGGCGCTCGTGATCGCCGACACGAACACCGAGGCCCGCTACGGCCGCGTCGCCGCTGCCGCGCTCGAGTCCTCCGGGTTCGCCGCGCGGCTCGCCACCGTCCCGGCGGGCGAGAGCTCCAAGTCCACCGCGCGGCTCGAAGGCCTCTGGGCCGCCCTCGCCGCCGCCAACGCCGGGCGCGACGCCCTCGTCGTCGCCGTCGGAGGCGGCGTCGTCGGCGACCTCGCCGGATTCGCCGCCGCCACCTGGAACCGCGGCGTGGACTTCGTCCAGGTCCCCACGACCCTCCTCGCCATGGTCGACGCCTCCATCGGCGGCAAAACCGGCATCAACCTCCGCCAGGGCAAAAACCTCGTCGGCGCTTTCCACCAGCCCCGCCTCGTCCTCGCCGACCTCGACGCCCTCAAAACCCTTCCCGACCGCGAATACCGCGCCGGCCTCGCGGAGGTCGTCAAGTACGGGCTGATCGGGGACCCGAAGCTGTTCGGGTTGCTGGAGAGGAGCGCGAGTGACATCCTCCTTCGGCGGCCGACCCTGCTGGAGTCGATCGTGGCGCGGTGCGTCGCGCACAAGGCGCGGATCGTCGCGGCGGACGAGCGCGAGGGCGGGCTGCGGATGCTTCTCAACCTCGGGCACACCTTCGGGCACGCGATCGAGGCCGCGACGGGGTACCGGAAGTACCTGCACGGCGAGGCGGTGGCGATCGGGCTGTGCGCGGCGGCGACGCTGGCGGGGAACAGCGGCGTGGAGCCGCGGGTGCGGGCGCTGGTGAAGTCGCTGGGGCTGCCCGACCGGGCGCCGGGGCTGGATCCGGCGAAGCTGCGGGGGCTGGCGGCGGGGGACAAGAAGGCGCGCGGGGGGAAGGTGAGGTACGTGGTGTGCGAGAGGGTGGGGAAGGCGCGGGTCGCGGCGGACTTGGGCGAAGCGGAAGTGGCGAGGGCATGGGAGGCGGCGGTGAAGGGCGGCCGGTAGATTATGGACAAAGGCGACTATTTCAGACATTGTTATTGACATGAGAAGAAAAGCGCCGTAAGATCACCCTGGTCGAAACGTTACTGGCGCGTGCGCTGAGATACCCGGTCCATTTCGCGGTCACGGCATGTCCGATCTCGACATCCTCGTCTCCATCAATGCGTCCGAGCGCGTCGGCTGCGTCCTGCTCAGGCGCCTCCTCGACCGCTTCCGCTCCCTGGCCGGCATCGCCGCCGCCCCCGAAGGCGCCCTCGCTTCCGTCGAGGGCGTCGGCGCTGCCGCGGCGGCCGACCTCCGGCGGGCGCTGGCGGACCGCGTCGGGGCGCGAGAACTCGAGGAGGCGCGGAAACTCGGCGTCAGGCTCATCCCCTTCGACGACCTCGGGACCCCCCCGGGCTTCCGCCTCCTCTACGACGCCCCCCTCGTCCTCTACGTCCGCGGCACCCTCCTTCCCGAGGACGCCGTCGCCGTCTCCCTCGTCGGCACGCGCGAGGCCACCCCCTACGGCCTCCATGCCGCCGAGCGCCTCGGGCGCGACCTCGCCGAAGCCGGCCTGACGGTCGTCTCCGGCCTCGCCCGCGGCATCGACACCGCCGCCCACCGTGGCGCCCTCCGCGCCGGCCGCACCATCGCCGTCCTCGGCAGCGGCGTGATGCGCGTCTACCCCGAGGAGAACGAACCCCTCGCCCGCCGCATCACCGCCCGCGGCTGCCTCCTCAGCGAGTTCCCGTTGCGCGCCGAACCCAACGCCGTCCACTTCCCCCGCCGCAACCGCCTCATCGCCGCCCTCGGCCTCGGCACCGTCGTCGTCGAGTCCGGCGAATCCTCCGGCGCCCTCATCACCTCCGACTGGGCCGTCGAGCAGGGCAAGGAAGTCTTCGCCGTCCCCGGCCCCATCACCAGCCCCGCTTCCGCCGGCTGCCACAACCTCATCCGCCAGGGCGCGAAACTCGCTGCCTGCGCCGACGACATCCTCGAGGAAATCGGCTTCGCGCGCATGAGCACCCCGCTGTCGGCGACGGAGGACCGGGTCCTGGAAGCCCTGGGAGCCGGGGCGCGGGGCGCGGGCGACCTGGCGGAGGAGACGGGGCTCGGGAGCGAGGAGATCGAGCGCGCGCTGGAGTCGCTGGCGCGGCGGGGAAGGGCGAAGCGGGAAGGGGAGGCGTATGTTCGCGCTTGAGATCGCTCTTTCAGATGGTCATAATGACCATATGAAAAGAGACCCCGTCAAGCTCCCGCCCGACACCGTGGGCGTCGCCGACGCCAAGCGCGACCTGATCGCGCTCATCGGCCGCGTCCTCGCCTCCGGCAGGCCCATCACCATCGCCCGGCGCGGCAAGCCCGTCGCCCGGCTGGTGCCCTGCGACGAGGTCATCGGCCCGAAGTGGAACGCCCGGTTCACGTTCCCGGACGATGACCCGTTCTTCAGGATCATGAGGGACATCGAGAGACGCCGGAAGACGGACAAGGCGCGCGGCACCCCTCAGTGGCCTAGGGACTGATGTACCTCTTCGACACAAACGTCCTCATCCAGCTCACGGTCCGCCGCCCGCAGCGCACGGTCGTCGACCGGCTGGCGGGGCTGGGAACGGGCTACTACAACACCAGCGCGGCCGTCGTCATGGAGCTGCGCCAGGGCACGGAGCGGATGCCGGACCCGGCCGCCGCATGGGCTCTCGTCGAGCGCGCCATTCTCCGGAACCTGACCGTCCTGGATTTCGGGAGGAAGGAGGCTCTCCGGGCCGGCGACCTCGACGCCGCCCTCGGCCGCCGTGGCGTCACTCCGCCGCGCGTCGACCTCCTCATCGGCGCGACGGCGATCACCCACGGCCTGATCCTCGTGACCGGGAACGTGAAGGACTTCCGCCACATGGACGGCCTGCGGGTCGAGAACTGGTTCGAATCGAAGCCCGGCGGGGGAGCGTAAGAATGCGGGGACTGCTCCTCCTGCCATGGCTTGAACGCGCCATATATGGCACTATGTATGGCATGTTCAAGACCACCCTCTACCTGCCCGACGACCTCAAGCGGGCCCTCGAGCGCGCCGCAGCCTCACGCGGCTGCAGCGAGGCCGTCGTCGTCCGCGAGGCCCTGCGCCAGTTCACCTCCCGCGCCGAGGCGGCCCGCCCGCGCCTCCCGCTCTTCGCGAGCGGCAGGCCCCGCCTCGCCGAGAACGTCGACAAGGCCCTTCGCGGCTTCGGGACCCGGTGATCCTCCTCGACACGAGCGGCCTCCTCGCCGCGCTCGACTCGAGCCAGAGGCGCCACGAAGCCTGCAAGGCCGCGCTCGAGCATGCCCGCGGGCCGTTCGTGCTCAGCCCGTTCGTGCTCGCCGAGCTGGACTACCTGCTGGCGAAAAACGTCGGCGCCGGCGCGCAGCAGGCGCTTCTCGAAGAAGTCGCCCGCGGCGCCTACCGGCTCGAGTCCTTCGGCGCCCCCGACGTCGAGCGCGCGGCGGAGGTCATGGAGAAGTTCCGGTCGCTCGAGATCGGGCTCGCGGATGCGTCGATCGTGGTGCTCGCCGAGCGGACTGGCGCACGTGATGTTCTTACGCTCGATGCCCGGCACTTCTCGGTGCTCCGAGATTCGAGGGGAAAGGGGTTCAGGCTCAGGCCTTCAGCCTGAAACGGCGGTCGAAGCGCCTGCCCGAACTTCACTCTTCGTCAGTCTCGAGTTCCTTCGCCAGATCTGCCGGGAGTACCTCGAGGCCCACGAGGCTTGAATTCCAGTTCGTTCCGACCAGGAAACCATCCTCCTGCATGCCAGGCAGCCAGCGTTCCACGAACTCGGTCAACCCGATCCTGGTGGGTGCGTAGGCCGACCACTCATCGACCGCGCACCTCCCGGCAAGCGCGCGATCGGACCAGAAAGGATAGACCCCCTCGGCGTGTTCATCATTTGACGGAGCGACGGCCCAACCCTCGGAAGACCTGAGGCCCCAAACGGCCTTCAGCTGGCGTACTCGCGTTACGAACATGCGATGACGGTCTTCGCTGAGTTCGCGATCTTCAAGCATGATCATCTCCAACGCGATGCTAGCCGGCGCTTGCCCCAGCCAGCGTCTCCGCCTTCACGCGGCTCCGCAGCAGCGTCCTTTTCGGCGGGCCGCCGTCGAGGTGGTCCCAGGGGAAGGCCTCGTCGTCGCCGCGCTCGCGGAAGTTATGGTCGGCGGCCTTGATGCCCATGCGGCCGAAGAGGTCCATCCAGCGGCGGTGGTCGAATTTCTCGTCCCAGGCGTCGAAGGTGCAGCCGGCCTTGACGGCCTCGACGAGGACCGGCGCGAGGCGGCGGTCGCCGCGCGAGACGACGCCCTCGACGTAGGCGCGCTCGGGGTCGTGGACCTTGAGGTGGATTTTCTTGTGGCGGACGCGGTTGTAGAGGCGGTCCTTGATGGCGCGGAAGCGTTCCGGGGTTGCCATGGGGTCCCACTGGAACGGGGTGTGGGCCTTGGGGACGAAGGGGGAGATGGTGACGTTGAGCTCACCGTCGCGGTTGCCGGCCTCAACGGAGCACTTGCGTGTCCGGAGGATGGCCTCGCACGTGGCGTCGATGTCGGCGTCCGTCTCGTGCGGGAGGCCGATCATGTAGTAGACCTTGATGGTGTCCCAGCCCTGGGAGTAGGCGGCGCGGGCGGCGGCGAAGAGGTCGTCGTCCTTGATGAGCTTGTGGATGACTTTGCGCATGCGCTCGGTGCCGGCCTCCGGGGCCATGGTGAAGCCGGCCTTGCGGATGGTGTTGAGGATGCCGGGGATGTTGCGGATGCGCTCGTTGACGCGGAGGCTCGGCAGGCTCAGCCCGACCTTCTTCGGGTCGAACTCCTGCTTGAGCCGCGCCATCAGCTCTTCAAGGTGCGGGTAGTCCGCGGTCGAGAGGCTCGTGAGCGCGATCTCGTCGTACCCCGTGGCCTTGTACGTCTCGATCGCGTACTTCACCAGCGTGTCCACGCTTCTCGCCCGCACCGGGAGCTTGATCATGCCGGCCTGGCAGAAGCGGCAGGCGTGGGGGCAGCCGCGCATGATCTCGAGGTTGATGCGCTCGTGGACGCACTCGACGGCGGGGACGATGGGGTTGGTGGGGAAGTACGAGGTCTCGAAGTCGGCGACCTGCGCGCGCTGGACGAAGAGCGGCGCTTCGTCGCAATTCGGGTGCGTCCCGAGGAGCCGCCCGTCGCTGCCGTACTCGGGGTCGTAGAGGCACGGCGCGTAGAGGTTCGGAATGCGCTTCACCAGCTCCCGGCAGTACTCGCGGCGGTCGCGGAACTTGCCCTTGAGCTCGGCCACGGCCTTCGCGAGGTCCAGCATGCGGTCCTCGCCGTCGCCGAGGACGCAGAGGTCGAGGAACTCGGCAATGGGCTCGGGCTGGAAGGCGCAGGAGCCGCCGGCGATGACGAGCGGGTCGTTCTCGCGGCGGTCGGCGGTGCGCAGCGGGATGCCGGCGAGGTCGAGCATGTTCAGGACGTTCGTGAACGACAGCTCGTACTGGAGCGAGAAGCCGAGGATGTCGAAGTCGCGCACGGGCGACTTCGTCTCCATGGAGTAGAGCGGCACGCCGGCGGCGCGCATGCGGGCTTCCATGTCCGTCCACGGCGCGAAAACGCGCTCGGCGGCGATCCCGGGCTCGCGGTTGAGGAGCCCGTAGAGGATCTGGAGCCCGAGGTGGGACATCCCGATCTTGTAGGTGTCGGGGAACGCGAGCGCGACGCGCACCTTCACCAACGCAGGATCCTTCACGACCGCGTTGACCTCGCCGCCGATGTACTGGGCGGGGGCCTGGACGTGGGGGAGGAGGGGCTCGATGCGGGGGAGGAGGGACATGGGGGGGGGGGAGTTTGTGAAGCGCGGAGTTTAGCAAAGGGCGGGGAGGCGTGGGTGCCGGGAAGGCGGAGGACGAAACGAAAAACGAAAAAGGAAAAAGGAAAAACGAAAAGGACGGCCGCGGCAAACCATCGCCTGATGGCCGTCCTTTTCGTTTTTCCTTCTTCCTTTTTCGTTTTTCTGTTCGTCGCCCTTGCCGTTCCCGCCCGGTCATCCCCTCAACTTCGTCAGCAGCCTCCCCACCTCCGCCATCCCCTTCTCCACTCCCGGCGCCCCCTCGGCCAGGAATCCCATCATTGTCTGGATCCGCGAGTCGAACATCATGATCGCGCTCACGATCTGGTTCGTCTCGTCGCGCTCGATCTCGATCCGCGGGTCGGCCGCGTTCAGCTTTTCGACGCACTCGCGCACGAACTTCGTCACCTTGTCCGCGCTGCGCCCCATCTTCATCTGCACGCCGAGGATGATGTCGAACACCTTCAGCGCCTTCTCGTTGTACGCCTCCCCGTCCTTGGCGTTCTTCGCCTTGATCGCGTCGATGAGCAGCTCGCGAAGGGTATCCCGGTCGCCGAGGATGGCGCGCGCCACCTGCCACTCGGGAAGGTCCTGGTGCGTCTCGCTGAAGACGTCGCGCACGAGGCTCGCCATCTTGAGGTCGTCGAACTCGGTCGTCTCGGGGATTTCCTCGACCGGCGCAGTCGCCGGCGCAGCCGGCACTGGAGCGCTCGGTGCTCCGGCGGCCACGGGCGCCGCAGGGGCGGCCGTCGGCCCGACCCCGACGCTCGCCCCGCTCCGCGCGCTGAACTTCCCGCCGCGCCGCTTGACGAGGACTTCCAGCGCGTTCGAAAGGAACTTTCGCGCCTTCGGGTCCAGGCAGGTCGCCATCTTGACCTGCATCTGGATGATCTGCACCCGCCGGTTGGGCAGCACGAAGATCTCCGCAAGCGCGGATTTCGCTTCGTCGACGGTGCGGATCATGGGTTGGCGGAGATTCCCGGAAAGTAGAGCGGTGAGATTATCAGAAAAAAGCGGCGTACGTCGAGGAAGCGAGTCAGCGGCCGTCCTCGCGGACCGCGGCTTCGATCGCGTCGGCGAGCGCCTTCAGGTCGGGTCGGTCCTTCATGAGGTCGAACGCCCGCCGCGCTTCCGCGATGCGTCCGGTGAACAGGAGGTACTGGCCGACGAAGTCCGCGGTGCTGCCGCCGCGCAGGCCTGCGGCGAGGAAGAGGTCCGGGGGGAGGTGGGCGAGGGGGACGCGCAGCGGACCGCCGGCGGCGCGGTCGAAGGCCGCGGCCTCGGAGTCCGCGCCGGCGACGACGGCCTCCGCTCCGTCGAGCACGACCTTGTCCCCCTTCATCGCCCGAAGTCCCTGCGTCACGCAGCCGAAGACGCCCGGCGCCTCGATGACGGTGCCCTCGAGCCAGTCCATTTCGTGGCGCAGGGCCGGCGTCTCGGCGGCGACGCGGCGGAGGAGTTCCTTCGCGGCGGCGTCGTCTCGGGCGAGCAGGTGGACGCGCAGCTCGCGCAGGACGGGGCCGAGGCGCGGGCGGCCCGCGGCGTGGGAGCGGCGGAATCGCGAGGTTTCGGCGTCCTGGATCCCCAGGCGCGCGGCGTCGGACAGCTCGTTCACGTCCCACGCGAGGGTGGCGTTCCAGATCGCGATGGCGGCGTCCTCCTCCCCGCGTTCGACCGCGGCGCGGGCGCGGCGATCCTCCTCGTCGAACGCGCCGCGGGCCGTGCCGAGGACGACGGAGCGGAGGGCGGAGGCGCGGTCGGCGAGGGCGGGGCGGATGCGGGCCTCGTGGTCGAGCGCGCGCAGGGCGGCGCCGAACTCGCGGGCGGCGGCCATGGCGGAGACGGAGGACTCGAGAGCGGACCAGGCGGCCTCGTCGGGGTCGACTCGGGCGGGCTGCGGAGGCGGGGCTGGGGGCGCGGGCCTGGAGGAAGGGCGGCAGCCGCACAGGGCGGAGGCGACGGCGAGCGTCAGCAGGCGGCGGCGCATGCGGGGAATCTAACGCCCCGCGCCCGCCTCGCCAACGGCCGCCCCCGCCTCCCGTATACTTCCCAACCCCCTCAAGGAGGCCCTGCATGCGCTTCGTCCTCGCCACGTCCGCCCTCGCCGCCCTCGCCCTCGCCGTCGCCGCCGAAGACAAGGTCGGCAAGACGACCGCGCCCGTCCTCATGACCAGGTCGGCCCAGGACCTCCGCAAGCTCCCGGGCTATCACTTCAAGTACTCCGGCTCCATCGGCGAACAGTCGCTCGAGACCACCGGCGTCGTCTGGAGCAGCGGCCTCATCCGCCAGACGACCGCCCAGGGGACCGAGATCTGGCGCCGCGAGAAGGCCGCGTTCGCCAAGGACAAGGCCGGCAAGTACGTCGGCGCTTCCTCCCTCGGCCAGACCGAGCAGGCGATCGTCCAGTCCCCGACGCCCGAAGTCCTGCTCAACGAGGCGCTGGGCGTGGCGAAGGTCGCGAAGTTCGTGCAGGACGAGGAGGTGGACGGGAAGGAATGCAAGGTGGTGGAGTGTGAAGCGCCGCAGCAGAAGCTGAAGGAGTACATGGAGGCGGCGGCGAAGTACTGGCGTCCGGAGTATGCGGGGTTCGTGAAGAGCCTGCCGCTGGACGACAAGCAGTCGTACATGATCTACCGGGTGTTC
>JADLHC010000076.1 GCA_020849035.1 Planctomycetia bacterium | reverse complement strand
TCGCGAAGGCCGTCGCCATCGCCTCCCGGACCGCCCTCGGCGCGATCGACTCGCTCGCGATCAGCACGATCCGCTCGCCCTGGCGGTCCTCCTCCCAGCGCGACAGCAACCCCGTGTCGGGATCGAGCTCGTCGAGGGATTCGCGGAAGAGAAAGTCGGCGACGGGAGTACGCGGCGGCTGAGGGGGGGCCTTTACGGCTTTCATGGGGCCTCGCGAGGTATCCGGGTTCCTGGGAGCGGCAAAAGAACGCGGGATTCTATGCGCGGGGCTGAGAGGTGTCCACGAAGCGGCGCGCCGGCGTTACTTCGGCCCGTCTTCGGGCGGCGGTTCCGGCGGCGGAGGGTTGTACTCGTCCCGGCGCTCCTTCCACCATGCCCTCGCCTTGCGGACCCAGGCCGGCATGTCGTCGCCGATCGGCTCCGCGAACGAGGTCTGGCTCGCGAACGCCTTCGCCAGCTCCCCCCACGCCATCTTCCCCTCGTCGCTCTTGCTCCCGGAAAGCCTGTCCATCCGCGAGAGATACGCCTCCACCAGCTCCTCGCTCTTCACCCCCGCCGTCCGGCACGCGATGTCCGACAGGAAGGCCAGGTTCTCGCTCCCGATCGCCTTGACCAGCGCCGCCTCCGACTCCTTCCCGCCGAGGTCCACCAGCGCGCCGATCGCCTCCTTGCAGAACGCCAGCGAGTTCTCCCACTCGATCGCCAGCTTGCCCGCCGTCTTCGACGACGCGTCCGGCTTCGGCTTCCCGATCTTCGGCAGCAGCTTCTCGAACATCTTCGCGATCTCCTCGCGCGCCGTCTGCACCTCCTGGTTCTGCCTCAAGTACCCCAGCGCCCCCAGCCGCAGCCCCGAGTCCGCGTCGTCCAGCATGTCCGCCACCGCCTTCGCCAGCTCCGGGTCCCGCGCGTTCCGGTGCTCGTCGTTCAGCTTCCCGATCAGGTCCAGCCCCTCCCGCCGCTTCATCGGATCCTTGTCCCGCTTCAGCTTCCCGAACGCCTTCAGCGCTTCGTCCTGCTCCTTCCGGTGCCGCACGCAGAGCGTCGCCGGCGCCATGCAGGCGTCGCAGTCGGCGGCGTGGGATGGAAGCGCGGACAGGAGGGCGAGGGCGGCGGCGAGGAGGGGGAGGGCGCGCATGGGGTGGCTCCGGGGATCGGTTTCGCGGCGTGATTTTCGCGGCTGCGGGGTCGCCGGGCAAGCGGCAAATGGGAACCCGCACCCGCAGGCTCCGCCGAGGTTGCGCGGTCGGGTTCGCGCCGGTAGCATGGCCCCCCAGAGAAACGGGGATGCAGGGGACGCCTGAATGTTCGGAAAGAAGCCCGTCACGAACGACATCAAGGAAATCGCGGACAAGGTCCGCTTCAAGCTCGTCCGCAAGATCGCGGAAGGCGGCATGGGCTCGGTCTACGAGGGCGTGCTGACGGGCGCGGAGGGGTTCGAGAAGACGGTCGCGATCAAGACGATCCAGGAGTCGCTCTCGAACGATCCCGAGTTCATCGAGATGTTCATCGGCGAGGCCAAGCTCGTCGCGGACCTCGTGCACCAGTACATCGTGCAGATCTACCAGATGGGCAAGGTCGGCTCGATCTACTACATGGCGATGGAGTACGTGGAGGGCGTCAACCTCCAGGAGTTCATGAACCGGCACTACGAGCGGCGCATGAAGCTCCCGATCGACATCGGCACGTACATCATCTCCCGCGTCTGCCGCGGCCTCGAGTACGCGCATCGCAAGACCGACCGCGCCGGAAACCTGCTCAACGTCGTCCACCGCGACATTTCGCCGAAGAACATCATGATCTCCACGGAAGGCTTCGTGAAGCTCACCGACTTCGGCATCGCCAAGGCCCGCAACCTCATGAAGAACCAGGAGGGCGAGGTCCTCATGGGGAAGGCGCAGTACATGTCGCCGGAGCAGGCGCAGTACATGCAGACCGACGGCCGAAGCGACCTGTTCTCGCTGGGGATCGTCGCCTGGGAGCTCCTGACGGGGCAGACGCTGTTCGGAAGCGAGAACACCGGGATCATTCTCGAGAACGTCGTGTACAAGGAGATTCCGCCGGCGCGCCGGACAAACCCGGAGATCCCCGAGGAGGTCGAGCGCATCCTGAACAAGGCGCTGCAGCGCGACATGAACAACCGCTACCAGGACGCGTCGCGCATGGCCTACGACCTCGAGTACTACATGTACCACAACCGCTTCGGCCCCACGAACGTGACGCTCGAGAAGTACATGCAGCGCATGTTCCCGGAGATCTTCAAGGCGACCCCGCGCCGCACGGACAGCGAGATCTTCCCGGCGGATTCGGACCCGACGCACAAGAAAAAGCTCTAGGAGTCGCGCACGATCCTCGGGTCATGGGCGACTTTCAGGGCAACTCTTGCCCCTTTCCCGCCGCGCCATTAGACTCCGCCCCGCTTCACGGTGGGTATAGCTCAACCTGGCTAGAGCATCAGATTGTGGCTCTGAACGTTGCGGGTTCGAATCCCGTTACCCACCTCCGCGGACGGGCGCGAGACGGCCGGCGCCGGCGCGTCTCCCGCCCGCCGGCGGACTGTCGCCGCACCCGAGGGGAACAGTCGGTCCGATGCCGAACTCGAGTTCGAATCCCGGAAAGCACCACGACTCCCGCCCGCCGACGTCCCCGGGCAAGGGATTTCATGATGGCGGGCGTTTCTATTTCGCGTGCGACTACGCCCCCGCGGCGGAGAAGGGGTTCAAGGGCGCCGGCGAGGTGAGTCTCTGGGTGGAGACGGAGGGAAGCGGCCCCCCGCTTCTGCTGCTCCACGGCGGGCCGGACTTCGACCACCGCGCGTTCCATCCCGGCATGTCGGTCCTGGCGGCGAAACGGAAGCTGATCTACGTCGACCTGCGCGGCAGGTGCATGAGCCGCACGAGGCAGCCCGTGGGCCTCGACCGCGACGTGCACGACGTGGCGGCGGTGCTCACCACGCTCGGGATCGAGGCCGTGGAAATCCTCGGCCACTCGCACGGCGGATACGTCGCCGCGGCTTTCGCCTATGCCTTTCCGGGTCGCGTCCGGAAGCTCGTCACGGTCGGCACGGCCTGGGGCGAAAAGCCCGAGGACGCCCGGGCGCGCGTGCTCAAGGCGCCCTCCACCGGCGCCGCGCGCACCCTGGAGGAACAGCGTCGCCTCCGCGACAGCCTCTTCTTCCTCAAGCCCCCCGAAAAGGACCTCCGCCGCCATTACGACCGGTGCGTCGAGTGGATCGAGTCCCCCGGAGCCTTCGACTTCGCCCGCCAGTACGCGGAGGCCGGCGGCCGTGCCCCGGGCGAGCCTGAGCTCTCCCGCACGCTCTGTCCCGTGCTCTTCCTTGCCGGCGACCAGGACCCCTTCGCGTCGGTCGAGAAGCTCCAGGCGGCCGCGGGGCGCCTCGGGCCGCGCTTCCGCGTCGCCGTCATACCCGAGTGCCGCCACATGCCCTGGATTGAGCAGCCGGAGAAGTTCCGCGAGGCGGTCGAGTCGTTCCTGGGATAGGGCCTGCGGCTACGGCATCGGCGACCAGGTGCGGGCGGATCCGACCTCGAGATTGGCGCAGACGGGGGCGAGGAAGCGAGCGACGGTTTCGAGGAACATGACCTCGTCGGGGGCGAAGCCGTCGACGTTCTGGCTCTGGGCGTCGAGGATGCCGAGGCAGCGGTCGCCGATGCGGATGGGGACGCAGATCTCCGACTGCACGCCCGGGATCCTCGCGACGTAGGTCTCGTTCCTGGAGACGTCGCGGACGTGGACTGTTTCGCCCAGGCGGAACGCGTAGCCGATGAGGCCGACGGAGAACTTCTGGGTCGCGCCCGGGACGACGTCGATCTCCCCCTTGCAGCGCTGCGCCACCAGGACGAGCTCCTCGCGGTCGTAGTCGCCGTGGAAGAGGCTGACGTAGAAGCAGTCGAGCATGCCGCTGATGACCTCGATGGCGCGCTGCACGACGGTCATGGGCGGCAGGACGCCGCCGCCGATCCGCGAGATGTGGTAGAGCGCCTCGCACTGCTGCGCCCGTCGCCGCTCGATCTCGTACACCTCGGCGTTCCGCAGGGCGATGGCGCACTGCGCAGCCATCGTCTCCAGGAGTTTCACGTCCGCCGGGGTGAAGGCGTTCTTCTTCGACGCCTCGAGATTCAGCACGCCGAGCAGGCGCCCCTCCGCGATCACCGGCACCGCGAGTTCCGCCTTGATGGTCGAAGTGTCGCCGACGTACCTCGGGTCCCGGGTCGTGTCGTTCACGATCAGCGGCTTCCGGTGCGACGCCACCCAGCCCGTCACGCCCTCGTTCCGGATGCGCTGGAAGAACTTCCGGTCGAGCTTGTGGTAGTGGGGGCCGCTGGCGAGGTGCTGGACGAACTCGCGGCCGTTGTGGTCGGCCATGAGCAGGGTCGTGTCCGAGACCCCGAAGAAGCTGCGGGTCAGGTTCACGATCTCGGGAAGCAGGATGGCGGGATCGAGCGAGGACAGCCAGCGGCGGTTGATCTCCAGAAGCAGCGCCGTGAGGTCGCGGCGGGGCGCGGCCTTGCGCCCGGCCACGGGCTTCTTCCTCTTGCTCCCTTTCATGGGCCAAAGACTACTTGGACGCCCCCGGGCGGGCAACCAGAACCATGGTCCGGAGCCCTACGCCGAGCCGTTCGGCTTCTCCTCGGACTTTCCGCCGAACAGGCGGAAGATCGAGAAGCCGGAAGGCTTGCTGGGCCGGGGCACGTGGCGCCCGGTGATGTCGTTGCCGTCCTTGTCGGGAATGCCGGTGTTCTGGAAGTTGAGGAGCGTCATCTGGAGCGCGGGCGTCGCCCGGACGTTGCCGTTCGACATGGACTCCACCAGTTCGGCGTGGGGCACCTTCACGGGCTGCTCGTGCGCCGTGGTGTACACGAAGTACACCGGCCCCTCCTTGCGCACCTTCCAGAGCGGGCGGCGCAGGATGCGTTCCAGGAGGACCTGCACCTGGAATTCCGTGAAATTGAGGTTCGGGGCGGGCATGGTGGGGGCGTCGGGGGCGGAACCTCGCAGCGTGGTCATTTTCCGACTTATATCGGCTCCAAACAAGGCTGAAGTCCAGTGGCGGACGGTCTTTCCGCCGCGCGGCACCGGGATCGGCGAATCTTGCCGCCGGAAGCCGGGGTGCCTACAGTTGGCCGCCTTCCCACCCCGAACCACCCTGGAGGCCCCGTGAAAGACCCGCGCGTCGTGAAGCTCGCGAAGACCCTGGTGAACTACTCCTGCCGCGTGCAGCCGGGCGAGAAGGTCCTGCTCGAGGCCTTCGACGTCTCGCCGGACGTGGTCGGCGCCATCGTCGAGGAGATCGCCGCCGCCGGCGGGACGCCCCTCGTGCACGTGCGGCAGAACGAGGTCACCCGGGCCCTGCTCACCTCGGGCACCGAGGACACCTGGAAGGCCCACGGCGAGGCCGACCTCGCCCTGATGAAGCAGGCGCAGGCGTACATCGGCCTCCGCGGCTCGCTCAACGTCGCCGAGATGAGCGACGTGCCCAACGCGAAGATGCAGTGGTACCAGACGCACTACATGCAGCCTGTGCACTTCAAGCGCCGCATCACCAACACCAAGTGGTGCGTCCTGCGCTGGCCCAGCCCGTCCTTCGCCCAGCAGGCGGGCATGAGCACGAAGGCGTTCGAGGACTTCTACTTCGACGTCTGCACGATGGACTACGCGAAGATGGCCGGCGCAATGGCGCCGCTCCGCGACCTCATGGGGAAAACGGATCGCGTCCGCATCAAGGCGCCCGACACCGACCTCTCGATGTCCATCAAGGGCATCCCCGCCATCCCCTGCGTCGGCGACATGAACATCCCCGACGGCGAGGTCTTCACCGCCCCCGTCAAGACCTCCGTCAACGGAAAGATCCGCTTCAACGCCCCCACCATCTACCTCGGCTCCCGCTCCCAGGACGTCCGCCTCGAGTTCCGCAACGGCAAGGTCGTCAACGCGACGAGCTCCGACACGAAGCGCCTGAACGAGATCCTCGACTCCGACGAGGGCGGCCGCTACCTCGGCGAATTCGCCATCGGGTTCCACCCGCTCATCAAGCGCCCCATGCTCGACATCCTCTTCGACGAGAAGATCATGGGCTCGCTCCACATGGCGCTCGGCAACTCCTACGACATCGCCGACAACGGCAACAAGTCGAAAATCCACTGGGACCTCGTCCTGATCCAGACCGCGGAGGCCGGCGGCGGCGAGATCTGGTTCGACGACCGCTGCATCCGCCGCGACGGTCGTTTCATCGTGAAGGAACTCGAGTGCCTGAACCCCGAGAACCTGCTCGGCGGGCCCGCGCCTGCGGCGCCGAAGCCGGCGGCTGGGAAGAAGCCGTCGGCGAAGGCGGGGGCGCGGAGGTAGGGGATGAAGCGTGAACCGCGGGGGTGCGGGAGCTATCGTTAGGGAAGCGCCCCCGTAGCTCAGTCCGGAAGAGCACCGGTTTTCTAAACCGATGGTCGCAGGTTCAAATCCTGCCGGGGGTATTTCGGCGGTTGCGAGAGGGGTCCATGGGCGAGGCGAGGGAGCGCGGCGCGGAGGCGCCGCTCCGGGGTCTGCTCACGGAGCTGCCGGCGCACCTGCCGCCCGGGTGGTCGCCGGGGTGGAGCGGCGGGGAGGTGTCGGTGACGCCGCGGAACCCGCAGGACGGCCGGTTCTCCGTCACATGGCTCGAGGGCTACGGGCGATTCGCGGCGGCGCACCGGCCGCGCGGGAGCGCCTCGTGGGAGTCGCGCGCCGAGTTCGAGCCGGGGCCGGGGGCGGCGCGGGCGCTGGCGGACTGGATGGCGCAGCGGGCGCGCGCATGAAAAAAGGGCCGGGAGCGGCGAGCCCCCGGCCCTCTCGATGAACCGGCTCCCTAGTTCGGGTGAAGCCCGTACAGGTCCACGTTGGCTCGCCCTTCGCCCCGGTGGGCCGTGCGGTACTTGAACACGACCTTGCGGATGTGGCGGACGTGCCCCGGGAGGTCGATGCGGCGGCTCCAGGAGCCCTCGCGGAAGTGGTGCCGGACGTTGGCGTCCCAGTGCTCGTTGTTCCCGAAGACGACGTCGACGTCGAACATTTCCAGGTCCGCGCGGTCGACGTCCGCCGCGCGGGGCGTTGCCGCCGTCGCGCCGCCGGCCGCCGCCTCCGCAGCCGAACAGCGCCGCCGTCATCGCGACCGCAAGGGCCGCGCACACGATCGTTCTCATGGGTGTCTCCTACCGCTTGCCGTAGAGGTTGATGGTGGCCTTCCCGTCACGCGTCGCGCGGACGCTCTTGTAGTAGAAGTCCACGCGCTTGATGAACCGCTTGTTCCCCGGGAGATCGACGACGCGCGTCCGGGAGTTGTCGTCGAAGACCAGGCGGGTGCGGACGTTCTCCTTCTCGCCGTTCCCGAACGTCACCACGATGTCGAAGATCTCGAGGTCGCCGTTCTCGACTTCGACCTGGAACGCCGTGAAGCGTCCCTCGCCGCGGCAGTCGATGGCGTCGTGGTCGCCGCCGAAGTCGACGACGCGCGAGCCGAGGTGGTCCCAGCCGGGGAAGCGGTCCTTCGGGTCCTTCTGGGGCGGCTTGACATCCGCTCCGGCTCCTCCGGCGGCGTGGCGCCCGAAGACGTGCACCGTCGCGCGGCCTTTCTTGAACTCGGACTTGTACCAGAACTCGATCTTCCGGATGACGCGGGCCGCGCCGGGGAGGTCGATCGTGCGGCTCATGGAATTCTGGCGGAATTCGATGCGGGTGTCGGGCGAGAAGCTCTCGCCGTCGCCGAACGTGACCTTGATGTTCCACATGTCGAGGTTGCCCTCCTCGACGTCGATCTTGATCCTGTCGAAGCGCCCCTCGTTCGCGCCGACCTCGATGGTGTCCTTGTCGGCGACGAAATCGACGACGCGCGAGCCGAGCTTCTCCCACGTCTCCTTCTCGCCGCCGCCGCCGCCGCCGGCCTGCTTGCCGTAGAGGCGGACGCGGGCCTTGTCGTCGCGGCGCTCGGACTTGTACCAGAACTCGACCTTGCGGATGACGCGG
>JADLHC010000075.1 GCA_020849035.1 Planctomycetia bacterium | reverse complement strand
TCCCGCCGGCCTTCGCGATCTTCTCCAGCGCAGACTTCGAGAACCGGTGCGCCTTGATCGTCACCGCCCCCTTGAGCTCGCCCTCGCCCAGGATCTTCACGCCGTCCATCAGCGAGTTGATCAACCCCTCCGCCAGCATCCGCTCAGGGTCGAACGGCTTCGCCAGGTCGTGACCGTCCAGGTCGCGCAGGTTCACCGTCGCGTACTCGACGCGGAACTCGAAGTTCGAAAACCCCCGCTTCGGCAGCTTGCGCACCAGCGGCATCTGGCCGCCTTCGAAGTAGTACTTGTCGTGCCAGCCCGAGCGGGCGCTCTGGCCCTTGCCGCCGCGCCCGCCCGTCTTCCCCTTGCCGGAGCCGAGGCCCCGGCAGATGCGCTTCTTGAAGCGCCGCTTCACGTGGATCTGGTGAGCCTGGGTCAGGTTCATACGACGGCGACTCCTCTCTCGGCCTCGACGCCCTGCTTGGAGCGCAGGCGGCGCAGGCCCTCGAACGTGGCTTTCACGACGTTGGTCGGGTTCGTGGATCCGAACACCTTGGTCAGGATGTCCCTCACGCCCGCGAGCTCCATGACCGCACGGACCGGGGCGCCGGCGATGATGCCGGTGCCCGGGCACGCCGGCCGCAGCATGACGATCGAGGCGCACGACTTCGCCTTGATCGTGTGCGGGATCGTCGTCTTCACCACGGGAACCGAGACCATGTTCTTCCGCGCGTCCTTGATCGCCTTCTCGACCGCGAACGGGACCTCCTTCGCCTTCCCGTGCCCGAAGCCCACGTTCCCCTTGCGGTCGCCGACGACCACGAGGGCCGCGAACGAGAAGCGCTTGCCGCCCTTCATGACCTTCGCGCAACGCTTCACCTTCACGACGATCTCGTTGGATTCGCCCTTGTCCGCATTCCTGTCTCGCTGCTGGCGTGCCATGCGTGTTTCCTGTTTTCGGGTTAGAACTGGAGCCCGGCCTTGCGGGCGGCTTCGGCGACGGCCTTGACTCGGCCGTGGTACTGGAATCCGCCGCGGTCGAAGACGACCTTGGTGACGCCCTTGGCCCTGGCGCGTTCGGCGACGAGCTGGCCGATGGCGCTGGCGGCCTTGACGTTCCCGCCGTACTTGACCTTGGCGCGGAACTCCTTTTCCGTCGTCGAGGCGGCGGCGAGGGTTCTCCCGGCCATGTCGTCGATGACCTGGGCGTAGAGGTGCGCGAGCGTCCGGTGCACGGAGAGCCGCGGGCGCTCCGGGGTCCCGTTCACTTTCTTGCGGACCCGGCGCGCGCGCCGATCCGCCTTGAACCTGACCTTCTGGTGATGAAGCATTCTCTTTTTCCTTTATGCAGGCAGCCCCGTCAGGCGCTGCGACTAGCCGCCCGAGACGAAGGTCTTGCCCTGCTTCTTCTTCACGACCTCGTCCGAGTACTTGATGCCCTTGAGGTTGTACGGCTCGACCGGGCGGACGAAGCGCACGTTCGCGGCGAACTGCCCGACGAGGTGCTTGTCGGCGCCCAGGACGTTGATGCGGGTCTGCGACGGGCAGGTCACGGTGAGGCCGTCCGGGATGGGCAGCTTCACCGTGTGGCTGAATCCGACCGAGAGGTGCAGCTCCTTCCCCGCCAGTTTCGCGTTGTAGCCGACGCCCGAGATGTCCAGCGTCTTCTCGAACGGCTTGATCACGCCGGCCACCATGTTGTTGATGGTCGCGCGGGTCAGTCCGTGGAGGGCCTTGTCGAACTTGGAGTCGGTCGCGCGGCCGCAGAGGACCTTCGCGCCGTCGACCTTGACCGTCACGTTCGGGTGCGCCTTCCACTCGAGCTTGCCCTTGGGGCCTTCGACGCGGACCGCCAGGCCGTTGACCGCGACCTTGACGCCCTGGGGGATCTCGACGGGCTTCCTTCCGATTCTGGACATGGTTCTCCTCCGGGCCTACCAGACCCGAGCCAGGACTTCGCCACCGACATTCGCCTTCTTCGCTTCCTTGTCGCTCTTCAGGCCCTTCGGCGTCGACAGGATCTGGATGCCGAGCCCGTCGAGCACCCTGCCCAGGTCCTTCACGCCGCGGTAGATGCGGCAGCCCGGGGTCGAGATCCGCTCGATGTGCTTCAGGGCCTTCTCGCCGCCGAATCCGTATTTCAGCGTCACCCGCAGCACGCCCTGCGGGCCGGCCTTGATCTTGCTGTAGTCCGCGATGTACCCCTCGCGCTTCAGCACGTCCAGCACCGCCGCCTTCAGCTTCGAGGCCGGCACGTCCGTCGTCGCGTGCTTCGCCAGGTTCGCGTTGCGGATGCGCGTCAGGAGGTCCGCCACAGGATCGGTCGTCATGTTTGTTCCTTTACCAGCTGGCCTTCTTGCAACCGGGGATCTCGCCCTTCGAGGCAAGCTCCCGGAAACACACGCGGCAGATCTGGAACTTGCGGTAGTACCCGCGTCGCCGGCCGCAGATCTGGCACCGGTTGTAGGCGCGCGTCTTGAACTTCACGGGCTTCTGCTGCTTGAGTCGCCACGTCAGCGGAGGCATGGGTGCTGGTCCTTATTTCTGCTGCCGGAAGGGGAAGCCGAAGAGCGCGAGGAGCTCCGCGGAGGCGGCGTCGTCGTTGCCGCTGATGGTCAGGGTGATGTCCATCCCCTGGGTGAACTCGACGGACTCGAGGCTGATCTCGGGAAAGGTGATCTGCTCGTGGATGCCGAACGAGTAGTTGCCGCGGCCGTCGAAGGACTTGCGCGGGAGGCCGCGGAAGTCCTTGATGCGGGGAAGGACGATGGCGATCAGGCGGTCGAGGAACTCGTACATCCTCTTGCCGCGAAGGGTGACCTTCGCGCCGATGGCGAGGTTCTCGCGCAGCTTGAAGCCGGCGACCGCTTTGCGGGACAGGCATCGGACGGGCTTCTGGCCCGCGATGATCTCGAGGTCGCGCAGGGCGTGTTCGATGCGGTTCTTGTTCTCGATCGCCGCGCCGACGCCCATGTTGAGCGTGATC
>JADLHC010000074.1 GCA_020849035.1 Planctomycetia bacterium | reverse complement strand
GGACCTGCCTCCCGCCGGCCCACGGCCGGTCCCCTGGCGTCCGACAACTGGAGGTTGCATGCCGGATCTCACCTGGGACGTTCAGAACCTGAATCCGCAGGCCGCCGTGATCACGCTCGCGGGCTCGATCGACGCCAAGACCGTGCCCTCCTTCCAGGAGCAGATGAACAAGGTCAAGGACAGCGGCGTGATCAAGTTCGTCCTGGACATGGAGAACATCAAGTACGTGAACTCGACGGGCCTCGGGTTCCTCGTGAACCTCGCCGACTCGCTCGAGCCCAGGGGCGGCGGGATCGCGCTGGTGAAGCTGCACCCGAAGGTGAAGGTCGTATTCGACATGCTGGGGCTGAACGCATTCTTCAAGATCTTCGGCAGCAGGAACGACGCCACCGCGGCGATGACGGGCGGGGCGAAGAAGGTGGAGGAAGCGCCGGTGGCCGCGGCCCCGGTGTCCGCTTCCGCGCCGCCTCCTCCCGTGCAGCCGGCGCCGGCCGCCCTGAAGCCCGCGACCGGCGGGACGCAGACGTTTGCGCCGCCGCACGGCGAAGAGGTTTCGGTCTCGGGGCAGCAGCTCGACTGCGCTTCGTGCAAGGCCACGCTCGTCGTGCCCGAGCCGGGCAACTACAAGTGCCCGCGCTGCAGCGCGATTTTCACGTACACGCGCGACAACAAGGCGAACTTCCTGCCGCGCCGGCGCCTGACGCCGATCCAGATGACGCTGACGTGCTCGCCGGAATGCACGGAAGGGCTGGTGACGATGGCGGGGCTGCTGGCGAAGCGGGCGGGGTTCAACGACGGGCTGATGAAGTCGATGGAGGCGAGCGTCCGGGAGTCGGCGTCCGCGATCATCGACAAGGCGTACGCCTCGAACGAGCAGGCCACCTACCAGGTGCTGATGGTGGCGAGCGACAACGAGGTGTCGATCAAGTTCAGCGACTACGGGAAGAAGATCGACCCGGACATGAAGGACGGGGCGGGGAAGGCCGTGTTCAGCGTGACGCGGGAGTCGATGGACGTCTTCGACCTCAAGGCGCACCCGAAGGGCGGCAACATCCTGACGCTGAGCAAGCGGGCGGGCGCGTAGAGGAGCGGGCAGGTCCGGAAATCGGGGGATCCGCGGCAGCGCGGGTCCCTTTTTTCATGCCCTGAGGTCGCGCACGGCCTGGAGCGTCAGCAGGACGCCGATCACCACTATGAGGAAGCTGGAGGCCACGGCGAGCCTCCGGAGCCAGGGCGTGCTTCCCTCCATCCGCTTCGCCATGAACTTCTTGGCGGTGATAAGGAGGACTCCGATCACGGTCAGGACGCCGCCGAGGCCGAGAGAGAAGGCGCTCAGCAGGACGAGGCCCCAGCCGACCTTCTGGACGGAGAGGGAGAGGACCAGGATGAGGATCCCCGCGGGGCAGGGGACCATTCCGCCGAGGATGCCGGTGGTGACGAGGTCCCAGGAAGTGATCCTGGGTGCCTCGAGGGGCTGAAGTGTCTCGATCTCGTCGTGGGTGTGACCGTGGCCGTGGCCGTGGCCGTGGTCGTGCGCGTGGGAGTGATCGTGGTCGTGATCGTGCGCATGGCCGTGGCCGTGCGCGTGGCCGTGCCCGTGCGCGTGGCCGCGATCCCCGACCAGGCCGTGCAGGTGGTCGTCTCCGTGCGAATGCCCCTGCCCCGGCAGGTGCGTGTGCCCGCCCGGCCCGTGGACGTGCACCAGCCCGTACCTCCACCGCGAGTAGAACAGCCACGCCCCCATCCCGATGATCGTGATCCCGCTGAACAGCGCGATCCACTTCGCAACCCGCTCGTCGTTGACCTTCCAGAACAGGAGCGCCACGCCCACCGCGATCACGACGCCCACGTGCGACAGGGTCACCGTCAGGCCAAGCAGAATCGCGTGCCCGATCCTGCCGTGCGATCCTACGAGGTACGCCGCCACGAGCGTCTTTCCGTGCCCCGGCCCGATCGCGTGCGCGGCGCCGTAGCCGAACGCGATCATGATCATCACGATCGCCACGCCCACCGGCGGCGTCGCGCCGCTCTTGATGAACGCCCGGATCCGGTCGTCCCACGCCCGGTTCAGCTTCTCGAACCACCCGCGCGGCGGCGGCTTGTCCTGCAGCTGCCCCGTCGTCATGTCCACCCACCTGCCGTCCGTCGTGAAGAAGTCCCCGGGGCGCTCCAGCTCCGCCGGCTGCTCGAACCAGAACGCCAGGATGAACCCCGACTTCGCCATCGGCGCGTTCCGCCCCGCGGCGACCGACTCGAACGTCTCCGTCGCGTCCGCGGGCTGCCCCATTCGAATGTTCCCCTCGCGGATCACCCGCCCGACCAGCCGCGTCGCCTGCTGCCACGCGTTGTTGAACGTCAGCACCAGCTCCTTCTTCACGCCAGGGGCCCGCACGTACCCCTTCACCGTCCACTGGAAATTCAGCTTCACCCGCCCGTCCGCCACCGTCCGGTCGCCCCCCAGGTCCACCGTCTCCTTTTCCAGCTTCAGCGACAGCGGCGCCGGCCTCCCGTCGGCCCCCACCTCCTCCAGCAGGAGCCCGTACTCCACGATCAGCGCGCGCGTCCCGACGCGCACCGCCTCCACCTCCTCGTCCGAGATCGTCCGGTCCTGCGACTCGTCCGCCAGCTGCCGCCACTCAATCGCCGACAGGTCGTTGAACTGCATCCACACGTCCAGCAGCAGCATGTCCCGGTGGATCTGCAGCTCCACTGACGTCGAGAAGCCCTTCACCCTCGGGTCCGTCAGGTCGTGGTACCAGCGCCCGTCCGGCGGCGCCGGCCCCGGGTCGGCGAGCGCGGGCAGGGCGAGAAGGAGGGCGGACAGAAGCGCTTTCATCCGCGGGAGTATCGTCGCGATCTCCCCGTGCGACAAGCGGCGCGCGGCTCCCCTGATTCCTCTCGACGCTTCTCCCCGGCTGCGGTACGTTCACGTAATGAGCACATTAGGACTGTTCGGCCTGGGCAGCACGGAGATGGTCGTCATCTTCGGGCTCGCCGTTCTCCTGTTCGGAGCCGCGAAGCTTCCCCAGCTCGCCCGCAGCATGGGCAAGAGCATCAACGAGTTCAAGAAGGGGATGTCCGAGGGAGCGAAGGAGCCGGAGTCGGGAGCAGGGGAGACGCCGAAGGCGCCCGTGCCGGAGAAGAAGGACTGATTCGGACCGCGACGGGCGCTGGCTCGCCGTGCGGGGCTCCGGGATGACGTCGAACCTCCCATTGCGTGAGTCGTGCGCGCCCCCGCGGCGCTGCGGGGCGTCCCGTTGCCTTGAGGTCCTCGCCTGATGGAGATCGCGCTCCTGTCCCGCTCGCTGGACGTCCGCGGCGCCACGGTCTACGCCCTGAACCTGGCCGCGGGCCTGCAGGCGGCCGGCCACGGCGTGCGCCTGTTCTGCGGCGGCGGCCGCCTGGAGCGCGAATTCGCCGCCGCGGGCGTCCCTCTCATCGTCTTCCCGGGCCTCGGCAGCTCGACCGACCTCTTCCTCACGCGCAAGATCGCGAAGCGCCTGCGCGAGGCGCGCGCGGACCTGGTGCACGCGACGAGCCCGGAGGCGGCCCCGTTCGCTGCGAGCGTGGCGCGCGCGGTGGACGTCCCGTACTTCGTGAGCGTGAACGGGCCGCTAGAGGGGGGCAGGCTTGCGACCGGGTCGAGGAACCTGAAGGGCGTACTGGTGGCGAGCGAGTCGGTGCGGGAGAGCCTGGTGAACGAGACGCGGGTGAAGAAGGACCTG
The DNA here is from genome assembly GCA_020849035.1 of Planctomycetia bacterium. Lineage (GTDB taxonomy): Bacteria > Planctomycetota > MHYJ01 > WSZJ01 > WSZJ01 > WSZJ01. Next base: position 3,209 of record JADLHC010000074.1, on the reverse strand, counting down.
ATTCGAGTGGTGCTTCCCGGGGTGGACGTGAAGCGTGTGAAGGAGGCGCCGCCGTTCTCGGCCGAGGGGGCGCCGGTGGTGGGGATCCTGGGGCCGCTGGAGAGCGTGCGTGGACACGACACGTTCCTGGACGCGGCGAAGCTGGTGCTGGCGCAGGTGCCGGGAGTGCAGTTTCTGGTGATCGGGGAGGGGCCGGAGGAGGACCGCCTGAGGAAGCGGACGGAGGAGCTGGGGATCCGGAAGAACGTGACGTTCCACCCGGACCCGGACGCGTACTCCTCGGTGCTCGCGGGCGTCGACGTGTTCGTCATGCCCTTCCAGCAGATCGGGCTCGGGGTCACCGTGCTGGAGGCGATGGCGGCGGGGAAGCCGGTGGTGGCGAGCAGCGTCGGCGGCGTCTTCTACGTCATCCGCGAGGACGAAACGGGCCTGCTTCGCCCGAAGAACGACGCTGCCGCGTTCGCGGAGGCGGTGCTCGCGCTCCTGCGCGACCGCGACAAGGCGCGCCGGATCGGCCACGCGGCGCGGCTGCACGTCGAGCAGAACTTCACGGCGGAACGCATGACCTCCGAGACCGTGCAGGCCTACAAGCGGGCGCTCGAGGCCGCAGGGGCGGATGGATAGCCGCGACTGTTCCGTCATCGTCGTCTCCTGGAACACCCACGAGCTGCTCGAACCGTGCCTCGCGAGCGTCGCGGACTTCGCCCCCGGGGCGGAGCTGGTGGTCGTGGACAACGGAAGCAGCGACGGCTCGGCCGACATGGTGCGCGCGAGGTTCCCGTCCGCGGTCCTCGTCGCGAACCCGGCGAATCTCGGGTTCGCGCGCGCCGTGAACCAGGGCATCGACCGCGCCACGCGCCCCGTCGTCGTCCTGCTCAACCCCGACGCCACCCTGGCACGGGGCGCCCTCGACACGCTCCTCGCCGCACTCGACGCCGATCCCACCGTCGGCATTGCCGGCGCCCAGCTCCTCGACGAAGACGGCTCCCGCCAGCACTCCTTCGACAACTTCCCGTCCCTGGCCACCGAGTGCCTCAACAAGTCCCTTCTCCGCGCCCTCTGTCCCGCCCGCTACCCGGACAAGCGCCGCGTGCTCCACGAGGTCACCGACGTCGACAGCGTAATCGGCGCCTGCCTCGCCGTCCGCCGGTCCACACTCGAGCGCGTCGGGCTCCTCGACGAGCGCTTCTTCGTGTTCCTGGAGGAGACCGACTGGTGCCTGCGGATGAAGCGCTCCGGCTTCCGGGTCGTCCACGTCCCCGCGGCGCGCGTCGTTCACCTGCAGGGGCGGTCCAAGGCTCGGCGCCCCGTGCTGGCGCGCATCGAGTACCTGCGGTCCCTCTTCCTGTACGTCCGCAAGAACCACGGCCCGGCGGCCTGGCTCGTGCTGCACGCCGCGCGATTCTTGAAATCCGGCGTCAACGCCCTATTCTGCGTCGTGGCGATGATTCTCACCCTCGGGCTGGTCAGGCCGCTCCGGCGCCGCGCCGCGATCCACGCCGGGCTGTTCGGCTGGCAGCTCCTCGGCTGTCCGCGAGGGATTGGCCTGCAGCCCTCGGGGCTGCCTCCGCCGCGCCCGCCGTCCGCCGCGGGGGGCCGATGAGCGACTGGGCCGACCGCGACGCCGCAGGGGCGCGCTGGACCGTCGACGCCGCCGACACCGAGGCCTCGCAGCCCGCGTTTCTCCAGAAGGTCGCGGACGGCAACGGCGAGGTCCTCAAGGAGGTCCGCATCAAGCGCCTCCTCCGCATCCGCTCGGCCGGCGGGCGTCCGTACCTCGTCAAGCACTACCGCGGCCGCGGGCTCCTCGACTCGATCAAGAACTTCTGGCGCGGCTCGCCGGCGCTCGAGGAGTACGAGCTGGTGCTGGAAGCGCTGAGGCGCGGGATCCCGACGGTGGCGCCGGCGTTCTTCGGCGAACGCGGGCAGGACTCCTGGGTCGGGTTTCCCGAGCTGCGCGACACGGCGCCCATGGACCACTACCTGCGCGGGCAGGCGGGGGAGATCCCCTCGACCGGCGAGGCGCGGCGCCGCGTCGTACGCGCCTACGGGCGTTTCGCCCGCCGCGTCCACGACCTCGGCCTCGACCAGGACGACTTCGACCCGAACAACGTGATCTTCCGCGTCACGCCCGACGGTGCGCCGCAGTTCCTGATCGTGGACTTCGAGCGCGCATCGTTCGGGATCCCGGACCTCGCTCGGCGGATCTGGCTGCTGGCGAAGATGAACAGGTTCGACGGCGCCAGCGCGACCGACCGGCTGAGGTTCCTCGCGGGGTACTGCGAAGCGTCGCCGCCGATGGACGTCAAGGGCACCGCGGTCTCCATTGTGGGCGAGCACCGGCGCGTGCTCCTGCGCGACCTCGCGCGCGGCGCGCGGCACGCGACCGAGGAATCGCGCAACATCGGGCAGGTGGCCACAGGCTACTTCCGCAAGAAGATCGGCCGTGAGACGGGCGACGGCCTCAACGAGGCCCAGGCGGCCGACCTTGCCCGCATCGCGCCGACGCTCTTCGGCGAGCCATTCGCGCCCGGTCCCGGCGGATGCCGCGTCATCCGCGTCACCCCGGGCGCCGAGGGCGAGATCTGGCGCGCCGCCAACGCCTGCCTCCGCGCCGCGCTCCCCGTTCTCCCGCCGCTCTCCTGCGGCTCGGGCTGGGTCGCCTTCTCCGGCGCGGGTCGCGACCTCCCCGAATTCCTCGGGGCCCATCGCGGACGCCCTGAGTTCGCACGCGCCCTCGAACAGCTCGGCCGCTCCTTCGGCCGCTTCGAGGCCCTCGGCATCGACGTCCCGGGGCCTTTCCCCCCGGACCCCCTCACCATCTTCGTCGTCGAGGGCCGGGTTCTTTTCACCTGCCTCGGCCCCGTCGGCGAGCCGTCCGGGACCGCCCGCACCGGAGTCGAGGAACGCCTGGCGGCCGTGACGGCGCCCTTGCGGAAGCGGTTTGATCTGACGTCGGACGACGAGACCCGATTTGCGTCCGGCCTGCGCCGCGCCGGTGGCCTCACGCCGCCTCGGTCTTCGTCCCACTGACCCACGAGTCGCGCGAAGCGCGACAAGGGACGCGTTCAAAGCGGGTGATGGGGCTCGAACCCACAACGGCCAGCTTGGAAGGCTGGCGCTCTGCCAATTGAGCTACACCCGCGGCTGGACGGGTGCGGGATCGAGTGGAGGGCGATCGGGAGGGCCGGATTTCCGCGGGGCCGTGG
>JADLHC010000073.1 GCA_020849035.1 Planctomycetia bacterium | reverse complement strand
GTGCGCTGCGCCTTGTCGACGTAGGCCGGGCCGATGCCCCGCTGCGTCGTGCCGATGCGCTCGCCGTCGGACAACGTCCGCTCGCGGCCGGCGTCCAGCGCCCGGTGATACGGCAGAACCAAGTGGGCGCGGTCGCTCAGGAACAGCCGTCCCTCGACGCCGAAACCCGCCTGGCGAACCTCGCGGATCTCCTCCAGAAGACCCACGGGATCGACCACGAGCCCGTTGCCGATGACGCACTTCGTCCGCTCGCGGAAGATGCCCGATGGGACCAGGTGCAGCACGTAGCGCGTGCCGCCGATCTCGACCGTGTGGCCGGCATTGTTGCCGCCCTGGTACCGGACGACCCAGTCGGCCCGGTCCGTCAGGACGTCGATGACCTTCCCCTTGCCCTCATCGCCCCACTGGGCGCCAATCAGGACCGTGTTCAATCCCGGCATATGCTCTCTCCTGGAGGTTTCAGGTGTCAGGTTTCAGGTGTCAGGGAAGGCGCCGCCGGGGACTCCGCTCCTACTCCCGGCTTCCGACTCCCTACTGACACCTGAAACCTGACACCCGAAACCTATCTCACTCTTGCAAACCCGCGCTTCCCCGCCCGGATCACGGTCCCCGGCGCGGGCCGTACGACAGCATTGGGATCGGCGATTTTCTCTTCGCCGACGTGGACGGCGCCCTGCTGGATGAGCCGGCGCGCCTCGCTTGTGGTGGACACCAACCCGGCCTTCGACAGCAGCGCGAAGAGCTTGATGCCCGCCTCCCGCTCCTCTCCGGAAATCGCCACCTCGGGCATGTCGTCGGGCAGCTGGCCCTTCGAGAACACGCGGGCGAATTCCTCCGAGGCCGCCTGCCCGGCCTCCGCGCCGTGGAAGCGGGCGACCACCGCCTTCGCGAGATCGTCCTTCACCTTGCGCGGGCTCAGCCGTCCCTCGGCGAGGCCGCGGCGGAGCGCCCCGACCTCCTCCTCCGGCGTGCAGAGCACGAGGGGGAAGTAGCGCCACATGAGCTCGTCGCTGACCGACATGACCTTGCCGAAGATGTCGCGCGGCGGCTCGGCGACGCCGACGTAGTTGCCGAGGCTCTTGCTCATCTTCTGGACGCCGTCCAGCCCCTCGAGCAGCGGCAGCGTCATCACGATCTGCGGATCCTGCCCGAAGGACTTCTGGAGCTCCCGGCCGAGCAGGAGATTGAAAAGCTGGTCCGTGCCGCCGAGTTCGACATCCGCCTGGACCATCACGGAATCGTAGGCCTGTACGAGGGGATAGAGAAATTCGACCAGCGAGATGGGAAGGTTGGCCGCATGGCGCTTCGAGAAGTCGTCGCGCGCCAGCATCTGCGCGACCGTCACGCGCGCCGCGAGGCGGATGACGTCGGCAAAGGAAACCGGGGACAGCCATTCGGAGTTGAAGCGGACCTCGATACGGTCCGCACGAAGGACCTTGAAGACCTGCTCCTGGTAGGAGGCCGCGTTCTGCCGCACCTGGTCGGCGGTCAGCGGCTTGCGCGTCTGCGAGCGGCCGGAAGGGTCGCCGATCATCCCGGTGAAATCGCCGATGATGAAGACCACCGTGTGGCCGAGATCCTGGAATTCCCGCAGCTTGTTGAGGCCGACAACATGGCCAAGGTGAAGGTCCGGGGCCGAGGGATCGGCGCCGTACTTCACGCGGAGCGGCCGCCCCTCCGTCAGGGCACGGTCCAGCCGCGACTCCAGTTCGGCGGGGGCAACGAAATCGACAAGCCGGCGGGACAGGACCGCCATCTGCCGGGACACGTCCGGGTGCATGAACCACCTCGCGGGTCGGCGCGCCGGCGGCCCACCCCTCCCGGCCCGGACGGACCGGGAGGGGCAGCCGTACGCGCGATCAGGTCTCTTCGGGTTTCTTCTGGCCGGGGTGCCATTCCTCGCCGGCGGCCCCGCCCGCGGAGCCGAATGCCTCGTCGAGAGCGCTCGCAATGTCCACGAGATCCTCGCCCGGGCGCAGGCCCTGCAGCATTTCCTCGCTGACCACGAAGCTCTCGTCCGGCACCTGCGCCGCCTTGATGCTCAGGCCGATCTTGCGGTCCACCGCGTCGATCTTGATGACGCGGGCCTCGACCTCCTGACCCGGCTGCAGCACGTCGCGAACCTTCTGCACCCGGTCGTCGCTGATCTGGCTGATGTGGACCAGGCCATCGATGCCCTCCGCGAGTTCGATGAACGCGCCGAAGGAGGCCACCTTCGAGACCTTGCCCGTGACCTTCTGGCCGACGCGGAACCGCGACTGGATGCCGCTCCACGGATCCTGCTGCGCCTGCTTCAGGCCCAGGCTGATGCGCTGCTGCGAGGGATCGACCTCGAGCACCACGCACTCCACCTCGTCGTTCTTCTTCAGAACCTCCGACGGATGGTTGACCTTCCGCGTCCACGACATGTCGGACACGTGGATCATGCCGTCCATGCCCGCCTCGATCTCCACGAATGCCCCGTAGGTCGTGAAGTTGCGGACCTTGCCCTTGACGCGCGAGCCGATCGGGTAGCGGTCCAGGACCGTATCCCACGGATTGGCCTCCGTCTGGCGGATGCCGAGCGAGATCTTCTGCTCGCCGGCGTTGACCGCGAGCACGACCGCATCGACCTCATCGCCGACGTTGAGCACGTCGGAGGCCTTGGCCACGCGCTTGGTCCACGACATTTCGGAGACGTGCACGAGGCCTTCGACACCCGGCTCGATCTCCACGAACGCGCCGTAGGGCACCAGGCTGACGACCTTGCCGTGAATTCGGGAATTGACCGGATACCGGCCTTCGATCCCGTCCCACGGATTGCCGCCGCGCTGCTTGAGCCCCAGCGAAATGCGCTCCTTCTCCAGATCGACGTCCAGGACGACGACCTCGAGCTCCTGCCCGACGCTGACCAGGTCGGACGGATGGTTCAGGCGGCCCCACGACATATCCGTGATGTGGAGCAACCCGTCCATGCCCTGGAGGTCGATGAACGCACCGAACTCGGTGATGTTCTTGACGAGGCCCTTGCGCACCTGGCCGGCCTTGATGTCGCGAAGCAGTTCGCGCCGCGCGTCGCGGCGGCGGTCTTCCAGCAGCTCGCGGCGGGAAAGAACGACGTTGCGCCGCTCCTTGTTGATCTTGATGATCTTGAACTCGAGCGTCTGCCCGACGAGCTCGTCCGGGTTGCGGACCGGCGCAATGTCCACCTGCGAACCGGGAAGGAACGCCTCGACGCCGATGTCGATGATCAGGCCGCCCTTGACGCGACCCCGGACTTCTCCGGGAATCGTGCTGCCTTCGGTGCAGTTGTTGACCACGTTCTCCCACTTGCGCTGCTGCTCGGCCCGGGTCTTGCTCAGGACGACCATGCCGTCGTCGTCCTCGAGATTCTCGATCAGGACCTCGAACTGGTCGCCAGGCTGAACCTGCGATGTGTCGCCCCGAAATTCGGAGGACGGCAGGACACCCTCGGACTTGTAGCCGATATCGACCAGCACTTCATTCGGGCGAACCTCGATCACACGGCCGCTGACAATGGACCCTTCCGCGATATCGCGGAGCGTGTCCTCGTACATCTTCGACAGTGCGGCCTGCTCGTCGCCCGCGCCCTTCGCCGGATTCCGATCCGACCGGGCCTGCGTTACGGTTTTCTTTGCCATGGTTGCTCACTACCCTTTCCCGGACGCCAAAGCCCAGCACAAGCAGGCGGAAACGACGTCCCCCAATTTCCCGCAAAACACACCAGATTATCACGCCTCCCACCCCCGGGCAACCGGAAAAGGGATTTCCGCAACGGATTGCCGTGGAATGTATTACATATTAGTGGCCCGGGATTCCAGCAGGCGAAGCCCCATGCTCCACGCCTCGATTCCGCGGTTCGCCCTGATGCCTGAAACCTGACCCGTTGAAATCCGGAGGAGGTTCCGGTCCCACCGGGCTTGCCCCGGTGGGGAGGAAAAGGGACGCCGCCACGCCGCGCAGCCCGCAACAAACGGCGCCTTCCCTCCCCATCCTCCTCTCCCCTTCGACCTTCGACATTCGGTTTCGATATTCTGCTGTTCGCCCCGTCTCCCAATCCCCCGCCTCCACTGCCGTCGGACGAACCGCAGAACCGCAGAACACCGAACCGCAGAACGCCGAAGGAATCCCCGACCTCTCCGGCCGCAGCCATCTCTATGTCCCCATCCTCCTCCCCCCTCCTCCCTTCGACCTTCGACATTCGGTTTCGATATTCTGCTGTTCGCCCTCTCTCTCGGTAGAACCTCCGCCACTGCTTCTATGTCCCCTTACTCCTCATCCCCACTCCCCATCCTGTGGATCCCGTGATCCCGTCGCTCCTTCTTCTTCGCGTGCGCCCCCTCCTTCCGTGCCGCCTGAAACCTTCCTCTCGCCCTCGCGGCGCGTTTTCGGCTAC
>JADLHC010000072.1 GCA_020849035.1 Planctomycetia bacterium | reverse complement strand
GCAAAGGGCTCGTGTACTCCGATCCGTCGCCGCACAACATCTTCGTCTCCGAGGCCAGCGACGCCACGGAAGTTCGGTTCATCGACAGCGACAACATCCACTACGTGTCCAGCGCGGGGCTGCCGACAGTCTTCACTCCTGGCTATGGTGCGCCTGAACTCATCCGCGGCGCTTCCGGCGTGAACTCGCTGACCGATGCGTATGCGTTTGCTGTCCTGACCTTCCAGACACTATCCCTGGTCCATCCGCTCATCGGCGATGCTGTCGCGAACGGACCGCCCGAGCGCGAAGAAGAAGCCTTTTCGGGAGCGATGCCCTGGGTCGATGACCCGGGCAACAGTGCGAACCGTTGCTCTATCGGGATCCCACGAAGCGTCACGCTCTCCGCGCGATTAGCTGAGATCTCGCAACGAGCTTTCGGCGTGGGCCTTCGGGATCCACTGCAGCGGCCCGGCGTCGCAGAGTGGGCGGAGAGACTGCACGCCGCCGCCGACGCGACGGTCCTGTGCCCGGAGTGCCGCGGGACGTACTACATGAATGCCAAGCAGTGCCCTTGGTGTGATGCGCCGCGCTCGGGTTTCGTCATCGCGCAGTTTCAGCTGTGGGATCCCGCGCAGGGTGAGGGCTCTCAGCTCGTGTCGCGGCCTTCCGGGGATCGGCGAAGGCCTGTCGTCGTCGCCGCTTTGGCACTGACCGATGGAGAGTCGAGAGTCATCACGCGGCGTCTTGCCACCGGCCAAGCTGGTCGGGACGGGCAGCGTCCGATGATCGAACTGAAACTCGAGGGCACGCGTGTCACGCTTCAGTCGCTCGACGGGGTCACGTACCGGCTCACGTCACCCACCGGGGCCAGGTCTGCCTCGGTCGGGCTGAGGCCCTCGCCGATCCTTCTGAAGCACGACGAGGCATCCTGGCGCTTGCACCTCGGGTCCCCTGACGCGCTCCATCGGGTCGTGTCCTTCACCGCGCGGAAGGGGGGCACGAAATGAAGACGCACGAGGTCTCGTTCGGAACCGTCTCGCTGATTGAGCTGGTACCTGCCGATGCGAAGACGTTCGACATGGCGGTGGGTCCGAGAAGCGAGGTTGCATTGTTGTTCTCGGAGGCCACCGGCCAATCGCTGCTTCGTGTCGGCACGGTGGCCGTTGGCGTCAGCGGGCGGGACAAACAGGGGCAAGCGGTTCTCGCTCGACTGCGCGACCGCAATCTGCCTCGACTCGGATGGGTCGTTGCGGTCACGCCGAAAGGCGGCGCCGCAGAGTGGCTTCAGGTCCAGACGCACGAGTTTCCGGTGCAGTACTCCTGGCCGGGCGACATCGACATCGGAGTCGACGAAAAGATCGTCGACGTCATCCGTCAGAAGCTCGGGAAGAGCATTTCGGCCACGGAAGTCATTCAGTGGCTAACGGAGCGCTTCGTCCTGACCGACCAGGAGCCGGGTCCGAAGGTCTTCATCTCGGGCAGTCCCGCGCCGGAGGGCGATCACCGTCGCCCGTTCCGCATGCATGGCAAAGGGTATGCGATCGATGTCCAGAAGACGCCAGACGACCGGCTTCTCGTGACGCGCGTCGTGGAGGCGCGCCGTGGTGCGTCGGCGGAAGACCGGCGCCCGATCGTTCCTGTGCAGGGCAACGTCCGCTTCTGCGATTCGACGATTGCAGGAGCATTTCGAGGTACGGCCCGCTCCCAGTTGGATCAGTTGGTGGAACAGGCCGGGAGCTACCTAAACGTCTGGCGCGAGTACAACAAGCTGGAGCGGGACAGTGTCTTTCGCCGTGCGCGGACGTTGGGGTGGTTGAGCTACTCGGACGCGAAACGGCAGGCAGACGGACGATGGCGCTTTCGGATCCAGGATGCGAAGCAGATCGACACAGCCCTGAATCTGCTGCGAGGTGCGGAGGATGTCGAACTGGAGGCCGCGTCGCACCCTCCACGCGAGTTGCAGGAGTCCTCGGATACGTCGGCAAACGGTTCGTCAACCGAAGGGGACCTCGCCAGGAGTCAGAAGGCATTCGTCGGGTCGTTCGTTGGCGGTACGGCTGCTGGGCGGTACCTGGATGTCCTGCCGACAGGCGATCTGGACGACCGCGAGCCTCCTGTTCCCGGCGTCCTCTTCATGAGCATGAGCGGCGATAGAAAGCGGCTCGAGCGCAGGGAGCGCTCACAAGCCAGCATCGCTCTGGCCGAATGTCCCATACCGCAGTTGGGTTTGCTGCTCGAAGGGACCGCCGTGCCGGAGAGAAGGCGGAAGGCGGAGGCGCCGCTTTCGGCGGCCGTAAAGGAGATCTTCGGCGACGATCCCACGCCCAGACAGATCGAAGCCATTCGAGTCGCCTTGAACACGCCGGACATCGCCCTGATTCAAGGGCCGCCCGGCACGGGCAAGACAAAGACGATCGCGGCCCTTCAGGCGCGATTGGCCGAGCTGGGCGAAGACGGCGACCTCGCCGGTCAGACGCTGCTCACGAGCTACCAGCACGATGCCGTGGAGAACGCGGCGGCCAAGACGCTGGTCTTCGGTCTGCCGGCCATCAAGGTCGGCAGGAAACACGGACGAAGCGATGACGGGGACGGATTCGACCGATGGCGGCGCGAGTGTGTCGACGCCATCCGAGCCGACCTTACGAGCTTGCCGGAGAGGCCGGTTAGCGAAGTCCTGAGAAAAGTGCGGGCCATGTCTGCGGCCTACCAAGCTTCGCGGCTCGGCCCCGCAGAGTCCGCGAGGATGGTCCGCGAGATCGAAGACATCGCGCGACCATACCTGTCGCCGTCGGTACTGGACCGCCTCCTTGCGATTCGACAGGAGCTGTCGGCGCAACACGGATTCATGCCGAACTTCGAGTCGGACGATCGGGAGTTGTTGCTGAAGGCCGTCCGGGCGCTCCGCATCGATCCGGTCAGCTTTGGCGACGACGGTGCTCGAAATGCCGCGCGGGTCATGCAGCGGCTCGAACGTCTCGGGTCCCTGGACGACAACAGTCGGCGGCTGCTCTCCGCTGCGGGCGACTGGGATGCGGATGAGCCCCCCGGATTCCTGGGCGAACTCAAGGCGCTTCAGGAAGTCCTCATCGACCGCTTTG
>JADLHC010000071.1 GCA_020849035.1 Planctomycetia bacterium | reverse complement strand
TCGCCCTTCTTCGACAGCCCGTGCTTCGTCACAAGCACGCTCAGCTGAGGCCGGTGCACCCCCAGTTCGCGCGCGGCCGCGGCGACGTTCCCGCCCGTCCGCTTCAGCGCCGCCTCGATCATCTTCCGCTCCAGCGCCAGCTTCGCCCCCTTCAGCGTCCCCCCCGTCGGCAGCCCGTCCGTCCCCGCGCTTCCCAGCACCTGCGGCGACAGGTGCTCGGGGTCGATCAGCCCGTCGGCCATGATCGCGGCGCGGCGGATCTCGTTCTGCAGTTCGCGCACGTTCCCGGGCCACGAGTGCCGCATCAGCGCCTTCATCGCACGGTCCGACACCTGCGCCCGCGGACGCCCGGATTCCTTCGCGGTCTGCTCCAGGAAATAGTCCACCAGCAGCGGCAGGTCCTCCCGCCGCTCGCGCAGCGCCGGGATCCGCAGCCGCACCACGTTCAGCCGGTAGTACAGGTCCTCCCGGAACGTCCCCGCCTTCATCATCGCGTCCAGGTCCCGGTTCGTCGCCGCCAGGATCCGCACGTCCACTTTCCGGTTGTCCCTCGCGCCCACCGGGCGGATCTCGCCCTCCTGAAGCGCCCGCAGCAGCTTCTTCTGCATGTCCAGCGACATGTCGCCGACTTCGTCGAGGAAGAGCGTCCCGCCGTTGGCGATCTCGAACAGCCCGGGGCGGTCCTTGTCGGCCCCCGTGAACGCACCCTTCCGGTGCCCGAACAGCTCGGCCTCCAGCAGCGTCTCCGCCACCGCCGCGCAGTTCTCCGCCACGAACTCCGCTCCCGCGCGCTTCGACCCGAAATGGACGGCCCGCGCGACGAGCTCCTTGCCCGTCCCGCTCTCGCCCTGGATCAGCACCGGCGCGTCCGTCGCCGCCACGCGATCCACCAGCCGCAGCACCTCCTGCATCGCCGGCGCCCGCCCCACGATGTTCCGCGCCTGGAACTTCTCACCCAGCTCCCTCTTCGACGACTCCAGCTCCTGCTCCACGTTCGCCAGCCGCCGCGTCTGCTTCGCCAGCGCGTCCTTCAGCTGCCGGTTGAGCGCCTCGATCTGCATCGTCTTGCGCGCGTCCTCGTCGAACAGCCGCGCGTTCTCGATCGCGACCGCCGAGAACGCCGCGAACGCCGACAGCAGCTTCACGTCGTCCGGGTCGAAGACCCCCTCGCGCTTGTTCATCACCTCCAGCACCCCCACGATCCGCCCGTCCGGCGTCGCCAGCGGCGCGCACGCCACCGTCTTCGTACGGTAGCCGGTCGACCGGTCGGTCTCGGGGGTGAAGCGCGGGTCGTCGTAGACGTCGTCGACGGCCATCGCGGTCCCGGTCTTGGCGACGTGCCCGGCGAGGCCGCGGCCGACGGGGAGGCGGATCTCCGAGACCTCGGCGCGCTGGGCGATCTTGCTGAAGAGTTCGCGGCGTTCGGAGTCGTAGAGGAAGAGTGTGGAGCGGTCGGCGTCGAGGACGCGGGTGACCTCGTCCATGATGCGGCCGAGGAGCTTCTCGACGTCGCGTTCCTGAGCCAGGGCGAGCGCCGCGCGGAGGAGCCCGATGCGGTCACGCGTCGCGCGGTCCCCGGCCCTGTCGTTCATCGGACGGCTCCCAGCTCCTCCGTGAACCGCTTCACGCGCGCCTCGGGGACCGCGGCGGCCTCGGAGGCGTACCCCGCGGCGGCGAGCGCCTTGCGCGCCCAGAGCGACGCGGCCTCCTCCTGGGCTTCGGTCCACCCGGCGGCGCAGCGCTCCGCCGCCCGATCGCAGCGCTTCGCGAACGCCTCGCGCCCCCACTCCGGCGTGTTGGGCCACGACGCCTCGGTCGGGCGGACGTCGCGTGCTTCCTCTCCTTCGAGGGCGTGGCGAAGGGCCGAGTGGGCCATCTCCTGGGCGATGAGGGCGGCGAGGGCGTCCTCGCTGGCGCAGGCCTTGAGCGCGCCGTCCGTGACGAACACGAATCCGCCCGGCGCGGACCAGGTGGCGACGCGGGCGTCGCGGACGATGTAGAAGCGCCAGCCGTCCCAGGGGTCCGGGCGCGCGCAGACGGCGGCGACGGTGCCGCCGACGCGGGCGACGTACTCGCGGGCCCGGGCGTCGGAGACGAGCTCGCGGCCGCGGCAGAGGCGGGCGGCGATCGACTGGCCGTACACGAACTCCTCGCGCGGCGTCAGCGGCGACTTCGCGTCGAACGGCGGATCCCGTTTCGGCTCCGCGGCGCAACCGGCGGCGATGAGCCAGGCCAGGGCGCCCGCGAGCATGGCCTGCACCAGGCGCTTCACCTGGCCCCCCCGAGTCCGCCGGCGCGGCGGAACTCCTCGAGAGTCCAGGCGGGGGGCGCGCGCCCGGTGTCGCGCACGACGGGGATCTCCATCCAGTCGCTCCGGATGCGGTCCGAGGACAGCAGGTCGTCGGGGTAGGAAGTCCCCGCGATGCGGAAGGCCAGGTAGGGATCCTCCAGCTCCTCGCCCTCCGCCGCCAGCGCGCTCCGGTGGACGTACCCCTGGACGTCGTCCTCGCGGACGCGCACCCAGTCCCCCTCGAGCACGCCGTCGAACGTCTCCCCGTTCTCCAGCTGCACCGTCCCGCGCGAGAACCCCTCCGGGGCGTCCTTCACCTCCGCGCTCTTCACCGCCACCGTCCAGTCCACCGCCGCGGCCCCGAGGGCGCCGGCGAGGAGGACCGCCAGCGCGGCAGGCCAGGGGAGGGACCGTCCCCGGCCCCTCCCCCCGTCAGTCGATGCGATCCTGTTCATTTCTTCGGCGCCGTCTCCGGGCCGTCCTTGACGCCCGTCCACTCCCCGAACCGCTTGTCGCGCGCCTCGCTGGGCTGGCCCGTGAGCTGCTCGGCCTGGATCGTCTTGTTGACCTTCTCGATCCGCACCTCCGTGGAGGGGTATCCCGAGGAAGCGCATCCGGCGAAGGCGGCGGCCCCTGCGAGGATCAACGACAGCATCAGAACCTTCTTCATTTCAGGTTCTCCCCGTGGTGGCTCCGCTTGAGGAACTCCGGCATGGCGTGCGGGTCGTAGCCCGCCCGCGCCGCGATGATCGTTCCGTACTTGTCGGCGGCGAGCTCGTACTTCTCGCCCATGCCACCCATCGCCTTGTTCGCGAGGTCGCCGCACATGTCGGCGAGGGTCTTGGCGAGCTCCCCGACGAGGCGGTTGGTCCTCGAGGCGATGACGGCGCCGGCGACCTGGAACGGGACGGCGTTCTCCTTCTGCTCCAGCACGTACTTGATGCCGTGCCGGTCCACCACGTGGGCGATCTCGTGCGCCAGGACGCACGCCAGCTCGTCCTCCGACCTCATCTTCATCAGCGCGCCCCGCGTGACGAAGATGAACCCGCCGGGGGCGGCGAACGCGTTGACGTTGGAGTCCTCGATGACGATGAAGAAGAACCCCTTGTACGGCTGCTTGGAGTCCTTGATCTCGACGCTGCGGCTCGCCTTCGCCACGTTCTCGCCCACCAGGCGCACGTACTCGTTCAGCTTCGCGTCCTGGCAGGGCTTGTACTTCTGGAACACGTTCGCGGCGACGCCGCGGCCGATGTAGTACTCCTGCGAGATGTTGACCTGGTCCTGGTTCTCGGCCCTCTTCGCCTTGTCGATCTGCCCGGCCTCGTTGACCATCGAGACGCCCTCGCCGATCGCCCCCTGCACGTTCCCGTGCAGCAGGTTATTGATCATCTGGCACCCGACGAGCAGCAGCGGCGCGGCGAACGGCACGAGGCTGCGGCTCCATTTGTTTTTCATCGCTATTTCCTCCTCGCGAATTCGCCGATCTGGCCCGCCTGGCGCCAGCCCCGCAGCCTGTTCTGCCACGAATCCCGGAACGGCTGCACCTTGCGGCGAAGCTCGTCGATCTGCGGCTGCAGCTTCTCCGCCTCCGCCGCGTTCGCCTGGATCAGGTACTTCTCCTGCATCTCCTCCAGGTCCTCCAGCTGCCGGCTGACCGCGGCGCCCTCGCTCCCGCCGCCGCGCACCAGCGCGATCCACGGCAGCACTTCCGTCTCGAATATCGTGTTCAGGCCGGGGTTGTCCGCCCTCATCTGCCCCTCGACCTCGGGGTCGAATCCCTTGACGTAGGCGCCTTCCGCCTCCGCGCCCGCGCCTCCTCCGGTCCCCTCGGCGCTCTTCATCAGCTCCTCCTGCTTGAGCGAGAACAGGTCCGAGTCGGAGATCCAGGCGACCTTCCCGTCCTTCGTCCGCACCTGGACGAATCCTTCCTCCGCCTTTCCCGTCGCCTCCAGCACGTCGCCCGCCTTCACCGTCCCCACCGGGTCCGTGTAGTCGCTCGGCCCCGCGCGCAACGGAGCCTCCTGCGTCGACACGCGGCGCGGTTCCGCGAGCACGAGGGCCGCGAAGAGCATCGCGTACCACCCGCCCAGCAGCATCAGCCTGCGCATGCCCGCCTCCTGAAAAGTGTCACTTGTCCTTCTTCTCGTAGATGTACGTCCACCCCGGCTCCGGCGGCTTCGCGACGAGCGCCCTCGATCGCTCGGCGTACAGCTTCGACGGCCCGTCCTGCGGGTCGATCTCCAGCGCCTCGAGGAAGCGCTGCTCGGCCGCGTGGAACTGCTTCATGCGGTAGGCCTGGAGCCCGAGGTTGTAGCGGTCCAGGCACTCCTTCCGGCGCGGTTCGAGCCGCCCTTTTTCGCACAAAAGTTCGTAAACAGTAACCGGAATCTGCTTGCCCTTTACTTTGATCAGGTCAAGTTCGCGGCATTCCATCGCGTCCTTCACCAGATCGAACGTGTCCGCGCCGATCATCAGGTACGTCCCGTAGTCCTTGTTCGCGCTCTCCAGCCGCGCGGCGAGATTCACCGGGTCTCCCATCATCGTGTAGTTGAACTTGTCGTCGCTTCCCATGTTCCCGAAGATCATCCGCCCCGTGTTGATGCCGATGCGCGCGACGACGGTCACGCCGTAGGCCTTGATCCACCGCTCGCGCAGCCCCGCCAGCTCCCGCTGGTTGTCCAGCGCCGCCCGGCACGCCAGCACCGCGTGGTCCTTCTGCTCGATCGGCGCGTTCCAGAACGCCACGATCGCGTCGCCCTCGTACTTGTCCACGGTGCCCTGGAAGCGCTTGATGGAGTTCGTCATGAGCGTGAGGTATTCGTTCATGCGGGCGACGAGCTCGGCGGGGGTCATCTTCTCGGACATCGCGGTGAAGCCGGAGAGGTCGCTGAAGAACGCGGTGCCGGTGCGCTCCTCGCCGCCGAGCTTGAAGAGGTCCGGGTTCTCCTCGAGCATCCTGACGTACTCGGGGGTGAGGTAGGTCCCGAACTTCGCGCGGATGTCGCGTTTCTGCCGTCCCTCGACCGCGTAGTTGACGAGGGCGGCGCCGAGGGCGGAGAGGCCGAGGGCGCCGAGGGGGGAGACGACGTCGAGCCAGAGGTGGTGGCGGCCGAGGAGGTGCCACGCGAGGGCGACCCAGCCGATGCCGAGGAGGGCGGCGAGCGGGAATCCGGAGCGGATGCGGAGGCGGAGGGAGGCGACGCCGGCGACGAGGGCGAGGCCGAAGCCGCCGAGGACGGAGGCGAAGCGCGGCGCGCGGCGCACCGCGGCGTTGCGCAGGATCGTGTCCGCCGCCGTCGCGTGGAGCTCGACGCCGAGCAGCGTTCCCAGGGGCGTGACCTTGAGGTCGAACAGTCCCTCCGCCGAGGCGCCGATGAAGACGATCCGGTCCTTGAAGTCCGCGGGGTCGAGCACGACCTGCGGCGTCTTCTTCTGCAGACGGGCGATCTCGTTCGTGATCACGTTCCCCAGCGAGATGCCCTTCGGGTTGAACTCCGCGCGTCGCGAGGACCAGTCGGGGATGAAGAGTCCGCCCTTTTGGACGGGGAAGGACCGGTCGCCGATGGAGAAGCCGTCGGGCTGGAGGACGACGGGCTGTCCGAGGACATCCGCGGCGAGGGCGACGCCGGGGGAGAGGAATGCCTTGCCGCGGAAGGCGATGCCGGCGGGGTAGCGGCGGGCCTTTCCGTCGGGGTCCTTCTCGTGCCGGCCGTACATGGGGGAGAGGATTCCCCGGGGGGCGTCGATGCAGGACCAGGGGGGTTCGGCGCCGGGGAAGTGGAGCGGGGCGGTTGCGAACTCGCTGGAGCGCATCCAGGAGGGTGCGTCGCCGGCGGCGCGCCCGAGGAGGGCGGGGATCCGGTCGGGCGCGCGCTGGGTGACGGTGTCGAACGTGGCGAGGAGGTAGACGTTTCCCGCGTTCTTCACGGCCGCCGCGAGCTTCGCGTCCTTCTCCGGCCGGCCGGCGTGCTGGTCCTGGAAGCTGAGATCGAGGAAGACGGCGCGGGCGCCGGCGCGGTGGAGCCAGTTCACGGCGAGGGCGTAGGCCTCGCGGTCCCAGGGCCAGCGGACCTTCTGGTACTCGGCGAAGTCCTCGAGGTCGCGGTCGGTGATTTCGACGACGACGATGCGCGGATCGGGCGGCGTGCGGTCGGCGTAGTGATCGAAGCGGAAGTCGAGGGTGCTGGCTTCGAACTGCTCGACGGCGTCGGTGCGGCCCGCGAGGGCGGCGACGACTCCGGCGAGGAGGGCGACGGCGGTCCCCTCCACGAACTTGCGGAGGTGCGAGTGGGAGTGGAGGGCGGCGCGGGTGCGTGCGAGCCAGGTCACGGGGTGGGATTCTACCGGCGGAGAGGGAAAGCGCCTGCAGGAGCGTGGCGGCGACGAAGGTTGACACTCGCGGGTGTGCGACTATGATGCGGATCTCCGGTCGCGGCGGCCGGTCCGCCACTCACACAAGTCGTTAAGCACCAGGGGTTTACGATGAACATCGTGGTCTGCGTGAAGCGCGTTCCGGACTCCAGCGCCCGCATCAAGCCCGGAGCCGACGGCAAGTCCATCGATCCCGCCGGCGTCGAGTTCGTGCTCAACCCGTACGACGAGTACGCCGTCGAGGAAGGACTCCGCATCAAGGAGAAGGCCGGCGCCGGCGAGGTCACCGTCCTCGCACTCGGCGGCCCCGAGTCCGCCGAGACCATCCGCAAGGCCCTCGCCATGGGCGCCGACAAGGGAATCCACCTCAAGGAAACCGCGCCCGGACGCGACTTCATCGCAACCGCCCAGGCCATCGCCGCCGACCTCAAACCCCGCCCGGTCGACGTCCTGCTGTTCGGCAACCGCGCCATCGACGACGACGGCGCCCAGATCGCCGCCGAAACCGCGACGCTTCTCGGGCTCCCGTACGTCGGCGTCGTCACGAAGCTCGAACTCAATGGCCGCACCGCGACCGCCCACCGCCCGATCGAGGGCGGCGTCGAGGTCGTCGAGGTCGCCCTTCCCGCCGCGTTCTCGGCGCAGAAGGGCCTCAACGAGCCGAGGTTCGCTTCGCTCAAGGGGATCATGGCCGCGAAGAAGAAGCCGCTCGAGGAGAAGCCCGCGGCCGCCGGCGAGCCGCGGATGGAGCTCGTGAAGCTGGACAGCCCGCCCGCGCGTCCGGCGCCCCGGATCGTGGGCAACGGCAAGGACGCGGTGCCGGCGCTGGTGAAGCTGCTGCGCGAGGAAGCGAAGGTCATCTAGGCCCGCCACGACAACCTGACGGACGACCCAAGGAGACGATCATGCCCGGCCCGGTGGTGGTGTTCATCGAGCAGCGCGACGGGAAGTTCAAGAAGGCGTGCTGGGAGGCGCTGTCGGAAGGACGGAGGCTCGCGACGGCGCTCGGCGCCCCGCTTCACGCGGTGACCGCCGGCTCGGGGATCGCGGAAGCGGCGAAGGAGTGCGCGCAGTACGGCGCGGACGCGGTCAAGGTGGCGGACCATGCGAAGCTGAAGGCCTACGCGAACGCGGCGTACGCGAGGATCGTCTCGAAGCAGGCGGGGAATGCGTCCGCGGTGCTGTTCAGCGCGACGGCGCTCGGCAAGGATCTCTCGGGGCACGTCGCGGCGATGCTCGGGACGAGCGTGGCGCAGGACTGCACCGAGCTCAAGGTCGAGGGCGGGCGGATCCTGGCGAAGCGGCCGGTGTACGCGGGCAAGGCGTACGCGACGGTGGCCGTGAAGGCCGGCCCGCTGGTGGCGACGCTGCGGCCGAACGTGTTCAAGGCGTCGGCGCCCGACGCGGCGAAGCCCGCGAACGTCGAGAACCTTCCGATCGACGCGCAGGACGCGGACTTCCGCGCCGCGGTGAAGGAAATCCTCGCGAGCGCCTCGAAGAAGATGGAACTCACCGAGGCGAACGTCATCGTCGCCGGCGGGCGCGGCATGAAGGGCGCGGAGCACTGGGGCCTGATCACGGACCTCGCGACCGCGCTCGGCGGCGCCCAGGGCGCTTCCCGCGCCGTCGTGGACGCCGGGTGGCGGCCGCACGAGGAGCAGGTGGGGCAGACGGGGAAGACGGTGAGCCCGACGCTGTACGTCGCGTGCGGCATCAGCGGGGCGATCCAGCACCTCGCCGGCATGAGCTCTTCCAAGTACATCGTCGCGATCAACAAGGACCCGGATGCGCCGATCTTCAAGGTCGCCAATTACGGTATCGTGGGCGACGTGTTCGAGGTCCTTCCTGCCCTCACGGCTGAGGTGAAAAAGCTCCGCGAATGAACCGGCGCATCAAGGCGATTCCGCCGTCGCTCACGCTGGCCATCAACGCGCGGGCGGCGGCGATGAAGGAAAAAGGCGAGGACGTCGTCTCCCTGTCGGCGGGCGAGCCGGACTTCGACACGCCGCAGCCGGTGAAGGACGCGGCGATCAAGGCGATCCGCGAGGGGCAGACGAAGTACACGGCGAGCGTGGGAATGCCGAGCCTGCGGCGGGCGATCGCGGAGAAGCTGCTGGAGGAGAACGGGCTCCGGTACGACCACACGCAGGTCTTCGTGTCGGTCGGCGCGAAGCAGTGCCTGTTCGACATCATCTTCTGCCTGTGCGACGAGGGCGACGAGGTGCTGGTGCCGTCGCCGTGCTGGCTCTCGACGCCGGAGATGGTGAAGCTGTCGGGCGCGACGCCGGTGCTGGTGCCGTGCACGGAGGAGAAGCACTGGCAGCTCACGGCCGACGCGGTGAAGAAGGCGTGGACGCCGCGGACGCGCATGATCGTGATCAACTCGCCGAACAACCCGACGGGCGCGGTGTACGACGAGAAGGAACTCACGGCGATCGGGAAGTTTTGCGTCGAGAAGAAGATCTTCGTGATCTCGGACGAGATCTACGAGCGCATGGTCTACGACGGGCGCAAGCACCACTCGATCCTCGCGCTGGTCCCCGAGCTGCGGGAGCAGGCCGCGGTCGTCGGCGGCTTCTCCAAGACCTGGTCCATGACCGGCTGGCGCGTCGGCTACGCCGCGGCGCCCAAGGACGTCGTCGACGCCTGCGACCGCCTCCAGGGACACGTGACCGCCAATACCGCGACGCCGAGCCAGCACGCCGCCCTCGCCGCGCTCGTCCTCGACGACTCCTCGACGGACCACATGATCGGGGAGTTCGACAAGCGCCGCCGCTTCTGCGTCGACCGCATCCGGAAGATCCCCGGCGTCTCCTGCGTCGAGCCCCACGGCGCGTTCTACATCCTCATCCGCGTCAACGGCCTCTACGGCAAGGGCGTCGCGGGCAAGAAAGTCACCGACTCGCTCTCGTTCTGCGAGGCGCTCATCGATCGCGAAAAGGTCGCCGCGGTCCCCGGCGTCGCGTTCGGCGCGCCCGACCACATCCGCATCAGCTACGCGACGGGCCTCGCCATGCTGGAAAAGGGGCTCGACCGGCTGGAGAAGTTCGTGCGGGGACTCGCGTAGGGCCTACTTCTCCAGCTCCGCGATCCGCCGCCGCACCGGGTCCGCCAGGTCCCACCCGCGCGGCGCGACCTCGAGCGACTTCCGGAAATCTGCGATCGCCGCGGCCTTTTCTCCTTTCGCGGCGTACGCCTCGGCTCGGTTGACGAGCGCCGCGATGTAGGAGGGGCGCTGGCGGAGCGCCTCGGAGTAGTCGGCGATGGCGCCGTCCACGTCGCCCTGCTCCGACTTGAGGAGGCCGCGGTTCGTGAGCGCGTCGCAGTTGCCCGGCTGCAGCTTGAGGCACGCCGTGTAGTCGGCGAGCGCGCCCTTCGCGTCGCCGAGCTCGCCCTTCGCCAGCGCGCGGTTGTACAGCGCCTCAGGGTAGTCGGGGCGGATCCGGAGCGCGGCCTCCGCGTCCTCCAGCGCCCCTTTCACATTCCCCGCGGAATGCCGGCCGGCGCCGCGGATGCGGTGCGCGTCGGCGTTTCCAGGCGACTTCGCGAGGGCCCGGTCGCAGAGCTCGACGCACTTCTTCGCGTCGCCGGCGGCGTGGGCGCGCTGGGCGTCGGCGAGGAGGGCCTCGACGTCGGCGGGGGCCTCGGGTCCGCCGGTCACGGAACTGCCGGCGAGTTCGCCGGTCTGCTGCTTCGCCCAAGTCAGGAAGTCCTGCGCAATCCTGTTTCCCGGCTCGCGCTGGAGCGCCGCCTCCGCCATTTCCCGGCAGCGCTTGACGTCCCCCCGCGCCCTGGCGACCGCCGCGAGCCCGAGGTAGCCGCCGGCCTGGTCGGAGTGCTGCCGCGCGACCTCCAGATAGTCCACCTCGGCGCCGTCGAGGTCCCCGAGCAGCTCGCGGACACGGCCCCTGTTGGCCCGCGCGCTGCCGTGTCGGAAGTCGCATTCCAGGGCGCGGGTGAGAGCGTCACCGGCGTCCTTGTAGAGTTCGACGTGGAGGAGGGCATGCCCCCGCCAGTAGTGCGCGTCGCCGTCGGTCGGCGCCGACTTGAGGTAGCCCGCGAGTTTCTCCGCCGCCGCCGTGAACTTCCCGTCCGCGAACGCCAGCAGCCCCTCCGCCAGCGCCTTCTCCGCCAAATCCTTCGTTGCCGCCTCCGCCTTCCGGAGATCGCCCTCGATCGAGGCCCGCAGCTTCCGCGACGCGTCCGTCTCCTCCGCCGCGCCGCCGCCGGCCCGGTCGTGCCTCATCTCCTCGTAGTCGTCGAACGTCAGCCGCACGCGGTCCAGGTACGCCGACGCGAACTGCGGCGCGGCCGCGATCGCCTTCTCGATCGCCGGCGCCGCGCGCTCGCGGTTGTGCGCCATCGCCCAGCCGCGGCCGATCCCGAGCCATGCCTCCGGCATGTCCGGCGCCGCGTCGAGCGCCTTGCGGAACTCTGCCTCGGCCTTCACGGCCATGTCGTGGAGCTCGGGCTGTGTATGGGAAGGGCTGGCCTTGCGGAACCGGAGGTCCTCAAGGGCGCGGCGGCCGGACTCGACGAACGTCAGCGCCCGCTGGCGGGCCTCCTCGCGACGCCGCTCGGCGTCCTTCTGCGCGGCGATCTCGCGGTCCTTGTCCGCCCGCAGCTTCTCCTCCTTCGCCCGCTGCGCCGCCAGCGCCTTCTCCTTGTCCCGCCCGGAGTCCCCGAGCTTCGAAAGAAAAACACCGGCGACGATCGCGATGCCCACGACGCCCGCCGCCGCCACCGCCACGACCGGCTTCCGCTTCGCCACCGCCTTCGACGCCCGGTACCCGACCCCTGCGCGGCGCGCCGAGACGGCCTCGCCCTCGAGGAAGCGGTCGAGGTCGTCGGCGAAGGCGTCGGCATCGGGGTAGCGGCGCGCGGGGTCCTTCTCAAGCGCCTTGAGGACGATCGTCTCGAGGTCGGCGGGGATCTTCGGGTCGGCGCGGCGCGGCGGGACGGGTTCGTCCTCCTGGATCGCGCGGAGGACTTCGAAGAGGGAGTCGCCGCGGAAGGGCTCGTCGCCGGTGAGGAGGTCGTAGAGGGTGGCGCCGAGGGAGAACACGTCGGCGGGGGGGCCGGTCGGGCGGCCCTTGGCCTGCTCGGGGGGCATGTAGCCGGGAGTGCCGATGACGGAGCCGGTGACGGAGAGGCCGCTGGCGCCTTCGGTCGAGCGCGCGAGGCCGAAGTCCATGACGAACACCGCGTCGTACGGCTTCTTCGCGCCGAGCGCGAAGTTCAGGCCCGTCACCATGACGTTGTGCGGCTTGATGTCCCGGTGGATGACGCCGTTCGCGTGGGCGTGGCCGACGCCGCGCGCCGCGTCGCGCACCAGCATCGCCGCCAGCCGCGCGCCCTTCTTCCGCGCCGCCGTCAGCGTCTTCCCCGGCACGAACTGCATCGCGATGTAGTGGCGTCCCGCCGCCTCGCCGACGTCGTAGACCGTCGCGATGTTCGGGTGGGTCAGCCCCGCGGCGACCTGCGCCTCGCGCTGGAACCGCGCGATCTCGCCGTCGTCGCCGCCCTTCAGGAACTTGAGCGCGACCCAGCGGCCGAGCTCCGTGTCCCACGCCTTCCAGACTTCGCCCATCGCGCCGCTGCCGAGCTTCTCGGCGCGGACGTACTTGCCGAGGCGCGCCGTGGGCGGGGCGGCGGCGATCTCGGGGGGCGGCGGGCGGTGGGTGGGGCGCGAGGAACCGCGCGAGAGGGCGGGGGTGCCGAAGGCGGGGGACCTGAGCGTGCGGTCGCGGGCGGAGGGGGCGACGGGCTGGGACGGCGGGCGGCGCACGGTCGCGCCGTCGCTGGAGACGGGCTCGCCCTCAGGGAGGGACTCGCCGGAGATCGGGCGCTGCCGTCGCGGGTCGGGCCGGTTCGGGGGGGCGGGCATCCGGGCGCATTCTATCCCCCTCATTCCGGATTCGTGTCGTTGCCGCAGCGGGTCCGTCCGTCATACTTGCAGAAAGGAGATCTCCCATGGTCCGGAACGCCCTCGCCGCGCTGCTCGTGATCGCCTCCGCCCTCACCACCGCCGGCTGCCTCGAGCGGTCGGAAGAGATCGTCATCCGCCCCGACGGGTCCGCCGACGTGACGCTCACGTTCCGCGGCAATCCCGGCGACTTCGACGAGCTGCTCACGTTCCCTTCGGACGGCTGGACCGTGGACAAGCGCGTCGAGCAGGTGAAGAACGACAAGGGGACGTCCGAGGAGCACGTCTGGACCGCGAAGCGCACGTTCGCGAACCTCGGCGACTACCCCGACTGCTTCGCCGCCGCGAACGTCCCTCATCGCGACCGCCTGCTGCACGCGACGACGAAGCTGACGGTCCGCACCGCGGGCGGCCGCCGCGTGTACGAGTTCGAGCGCTCGTGGCCGCAGACCGTCTCGGGACCGACGCAGCGCATCAACGACGCCTTCCTCGAGCAGCCGGAAATGAAGGCGTTCCTCGAGAAGATGCAGGACGGCGGGCTCGCGAAGCTGTCCGAGAAGGAGGCCGCGCGGTTCTTCGAGCTCGCGACGGCGTGGGAGATCGAGAAGCAGATGGAGCTTGCCCGGCGCGCCGTCGAGGCGTGGGGGAGCCTCCACAACGTCGGCTGGGAGGACCGCGCGGCGCTCGTCGCGAAGATCGGCGCGGCGTACCGCGAGGCGTTCACGCCGGCGAAAGCCGCGGAGGCTGTGAAGAAGTTCCTGTCGCTGCCCGAGGACGCGGGGCTGAAGTACGCCACGGAGCTCCTGATGGCGCCGCGGAAGGCGGCGATCGCGGCGTGCGAGGCCACCGACGTCGCGAGGA
Organism: Planctomycetia bacterium; assembly: GCA_020849035.1. Classification (GTDB taxonomy): domain Bacteria; phylum Planctomycetota; class MHYJ01; order WSZJ01; family WSZJ01; genus WSZJ01. Next base: position 2,178 of record JADLHC010000071.1, on the reverse strand, counting down.
AGTTCGGCGGGTTCGGCGCCGCGTACGAGTCCGAGGACGTCGCCGTGCGGCTGGGGATGTCGCTCAACGACGACCGCTTCAAGCTGCGCGTGACCTTCCCCGGCGCGGTCGTGGCGGGCAATGCGAAGCCCGAGGACGGCAACGACCGCGTCGCGCTGTGGGAGTTCGACGGGAAGGACTTGCAGGACCACGCCGTGACCCTGAGGGCGGTCGCGATGGAGGCGACAAAGTGAGCCCTTCGGTCGACATCGAGGCGCTCTACCGCGACCAGCAGCGGCTGCTGGTCTCGGTGGCGTGGCGGATCCTGCGCTCGATGGACGACGCGCGGGAGGTCTGCCAGGAGGCGTTCGCGCGGCTGCTGGCGAGCGTGAAGGACGGCGCCGAGATCCGGAACGCGCCGGCGTGGCTCTGCCGGACCGCGGTGAACCTCTCGATCGAGCGCGTGCGGCGCCGCCCGCCGCCGGTTCGCCCCGCCGCTCCCGCTGCGCCGGCCGCCGACGCGGACAGCCGCCGGCTCCTCGACGACGCCATCGAGGCGCTCCCCGAGCGCCAGCGCGTCGTGTTTCTCCTCCGCCACGAGCAGGGGATGCCCCTCACGCAGATCGCCGAAACCCTCGGCATCGCCCCCAGCACCGCCGGCGTCCACCTCACACGGGCCCTTCGCGCCCTCCGCGACCGGCTCGCCACCCGCATGGAGGACCTCCGATGACCCCGCGCTGCGACAACCGCGACGAGTGGATGGGCCCGAGCCTGTACGGCGACCTGGCGTTCACGGACGAAGCGGCGGCGGCCGAGCATCTCGAGGGGTGCGCGGCGTGCCGGGGGGAATCGGAAGGGCTGAAGGCGTTGCTGGGGGCGCTTCCGCCGCCGGAGCCCGTGCCCGTCGCGCCGCGGCGGAGGTCGCGCCCGTGGGTCGCCGCGGCGGCGCTGCTTGCGGCAGTCGCGGCGGGATTCGCGGCGGGGCGGGGATCGACGCCGGAGCGGCTCGCGTCGCCCGCGGTTCCGGCGCCTCCTCCTCCCAGGGCGGCCGCGGTGTCACCGCACCCGGCGCCTGCTCCCGTCTCGCTTTTCTCGCCGGCCGCGCTGGCCTTCCTGGGCGGACGGCGCGAACCGATCCGATCGGGAAACGAGGAGCCTCGCTGACAGGGTTCGAGGCCGACGCGCCTCAGGCCGGCCGGTCTCCCAGGACCGCGGCCACCACCGCGGGCAGGGCCTCGAGCCGGCGCGGGACGCGCAGGACGCGGACCGGGACCGCGTCCGCCAGCGCCACCGCGCCCTCGAGCTCCGCCGCAGCGTCGTCCTGCCCGTGCCCCGGACGCATCCCCGCGGCCAGAATCTCCGCCACCCGCCGCGGCCCCGGCACCTGCTCGATCGCCACCCGCCGCCCGCCCTTCACCAGGTAGATCGCCCGCAGCCGCGCCGGCCGCTCCGCCCACCGCGGCACCACGCGGCGCTTCCAGTGCCCCTCCGCCACGCGCGGTCCCGGTCGCCCCAGGAGCCCGAGCGAGTCGCCGCCGAGCCGGAGGCCGGGATAGCCGGGGAGGGCCACGAAGCCCCCGCCGCGCGGGAGGAGCCGGAGCGCGTCGTCGGCGAACAGCGGGCGGCCTGACTGCGCGAAGGCGGCGGCGAGGGTGGACTTGCCGCGGCCGGAGGCGCCCGCGAACGCCGCGACGCCGCCGTGGACGAGCACGGCGCTCGCGTGCAGGACGGGCGCGTCGGGGCGGTGAAGGGCGCGCGGGAGGACCTGGTCGAGGAGGAGGTGGCGGACGAGGGCCGGGCCTGCGGCGGTGGAGGGGCGAACGGCGATGGCGCGTCGGGAGGGGAGCACGTCGAAATCCGCGGTGCCGTGGAACCGCATCCGCCAGCCGCCCTGGATCGTCTTGGTCGACAGCCATGCGCGGCCGCTGGTCCGCCACGTCCGCGCCCATCCGCCGTCGCGCGGTTCCGGCGCGCGGCGCGCCAGGGCCAGGACCCATTCCGCGGGGCCCCGGCAGGAGCGCAGTTCGGGGAAGGGGACCGGGGAGGCGAGGAAGCTTCCGTAGGCGGTGTAGGTATGCAGTCGGGAGTCTCCGGGGGGATGATAGCAGCGGCTGCGGGGGACGATGGGGAGGCACGTGCGAAAAGGGGTGTCTGCGGGGCGGGGTTCGGACAGGCGGGGCGAGCCAGGGGCTCGGGGGC
>JADLHC010000070.1 GCA_020849035.1 Planctomycetia bacterium | reverse complement strand
CTGCCCACTGCCTCCTGCCCACTGCCTACTGCCCACTGCCTACTGCCCACTGCCTCCTGCCCACTGCCTACTGCCCACTGCCTACTGCCCACTGCCTCCTGCCCACTGCCTACTGCCCACTGCCTACTGCCCACCCCCCCCCGCCGCCAGCCTCTCCTCAAACGCCCGCAGCATTCCATCCGCGACGCGCTCCCAGTCGAACTCGCGGATCCTCTCGAGCCCGGCCTTCACGCGCACCTTCGCGGCCGCGGGATCCTCGCGAACGGACTTCAGCGCAGCCGTGAGCGCGGAGACGTCGTCCGTCGGCACCACGATCGCCGTCCGCGCGTCCGCGAAGTCCGTCGTCCCGAACCGCGTGCAGATCACCGGCACCCCGCACGCCATCGCCTCCGCCGCCGGGTTCGACCACCCCGCCGTCCGCTCCATCGTCACGAACACGTCCGAGTCCCGGTAGTACTGCACCAGCGCCTTCTGGTCCCGCCCGTCCACCTGCTCGATCCGCTTCCTGATGAAAAAGTACCTCAGCGGCACCCGCACGATCTCGTCCGTCACCACCCGGATCCGCGCGTCCTTCCAGCCCAGCCCCCGGAACGCGTCCAGCAGCACCGGGATCGCCTCCCGCTTCTTGTCCACCCGCCCCACCACCGTGATCGTGTACGGCCCCTCGCGCCGCGGCCCCGGCGCAAACTGCTGCAGGTTCACACCGCCCGGGACCGACACGCCCTGCGCCCCCGGCAGGTACTCCGTCCACGCCGACGAGTTCCCCACCACGAACGTCCCCGGGTGCTCCGCGAGGAACTCCCGGTACCGCTTCGCATACCGGTCCCCGATCGCCACCAGCACCCGCAGCCGCGACGGCGCCTCGGGCAGCCTCGCCAGCAGCCCCGTGTCCCCGCACATCGTCACGTCGTACGTCTCGGCCCCGAGCGTGTCGAGGGGGAGGACCGGGAAGCGGCACTCGAACCAGTCCGGCGGGGTCGTGTCGGGCTTGAAGATCGCGTAGCGGTGCCCGCGGGCGGCGAAACGGTTGCCGAGTTCGAGAAAGCGGCGGACGCCGCCGGCGATGCGGGTGTGCGGGAGGAGGGCGCGGATCGACAGCATGGCGCCGGCATGAAAGCGGAAATCGGGGCCGCGGGCGACCGAAAACCCCGTGCTACGCCACGACCTCGCGCTTCTCGGCCAGCTTCGCCATCTCCTTCTGCCGCGACTCGGCGAGCGTGCCGTTGCCGATTTCGCGGATGAGCTCGGCGAGGCGGTCCGCGGCGAGCGCGCGCGGGAGGAGGACGAAGTCGGCGCCGGCGTCGTACATCGCCCGGGCGCGCTCGAGCCGCTCCGACGACACGATGATCTTCGCGTCCCGATTCAGCTGCCGGAGCTGCCGAAGGAGGGTGAGGTTGGAGGTGCCGCGAAGGAAGTCGTCGGAGACGGACGAGATGAGGATCTCGGCGTGGGCGACGCCGGCGCGCTCGAGGGAGTCGAGGTGGGTGAGGTCGCCGTAGATGCAGTTGACGCCCTGGAAGCGGAGGGTGGCGAGGGCCTCGGGGTTGAAATCGACGACGAGGAAGTCCTGGTCGGAGGCCTTGAGAAGAGGGATGAGTGAGCTGGCAACGCGGTGGCAGCCGAGGACGACGATGCGGTGGCGGAGGTCGTGGCTGCCCGGGCCCATGGTCGTGGGAGCGACGGGCTCGCGGAACCCGAGGCGGACGAGGAAGCGCGCGGCGCCGCTGGCGACGGGCTGGGAGACCTGGATGAAGTACGTGGACAGGGTCGACGTCGCCACGAGCGACAGGGCGACGATGGACGCGAGCTCGCGGTCGATGTGGCCGAGAGTGAGGCCGAGCGACACGATCACGAGCGAGAACTCCGAGACCTGTCCGAGCGCGATCGACGTGATGACGCCGACGCGGTGCCCCTGGCCGAGGGCGCGCAGGGCCGGCATGACCGGGAGGAACCGGCCGAAGAGCACGACGGCGGAGATCGCCCCGGCGACCGCGAAGACGTGGCGGGAGCCCGTCGTGATCTGCATGCCGAGGGAGACGAAGAAAAGCGTGACGAAGAAGTCGCGGAGCGAGCGGATCTTGGCGATGACGTCGAGCGAGTACGGGAAGGCGGACATGCTGACGCCGGCGATGAGGGCGCCCATGGCGACGGAGAAGCCGGCCTTCATGGCGGCGTAGGACACGAGGAAGCACCAGGAGATCGATGAGACGAGGACGATCTCCGGCGACTTGGCGACGAGCCGGAACAGCCCCGGGAGGACGTAGCGGCTGACGAGCAGCGAGCCGCCGGCGAGGCCGAGGCCCTTCACCGTCGAGAGCGCCAGCGGCATGATCGCGGGGTTGCTGACGTTGGGCTGGACGGCGAGGACGACGATGGCGAGGACGTCCTGCACGAGGAGGACGCCGAGTGTGATGCGCCCGGCGGCGGTGTCGAGCTCCGAGCGGTCGGAGAGGAGCTTGACGACGATCATCGTGGAGCTGAACGCGGTCGCGGCGCCGATGTAGAGCGCGGGCAGGCCGGAGTAGCCGAGCAGCTTCGCGAGACCCCAGCCCATGAAGGCGCAGACGACGACCTGCACCGTGCCGACGATCGAAGCGACCTTCCCCGACTTGAGGAGGTGCTTGACGTCGATCTCGAGGCCGACGATGAAGAGCAGGAACGCGAGCCCGAGTTCGGAGATCTGGGTGATGGAATCCTGGTCCTGGACGAGCTTGAGCCCCACCGGGCCGATGAGGAGGCCGGCGCCGATGTAACCGAGGATGAGCGGTTGACGCGTGATCCGCGCGACGTAGGCCATGACCGTCGCGGCGATCACGCACAGGCCGATGTCGTGCAGGAGGTGTGCGTGCATCCGGAGAAAATATCGGCGCGCGGCCGATCCGGGGAGCCGGGAAATCGCGCCGGCGCGCGACGAATTGCACTTGACGCCGGGGGAGATCGGATATAACAAAAGCCTAACATCCTCGCACAAGGCGGCCGCCATGAACAGACCCCCCCGACCCGAGTCCCCCTCCAGGGTCCTGCAGCAGCTCGACAACGTCGGCCCCCGGGTCGCCGGAGACCTCATCCGGCTCGGCATCACGGAACCGGAGATGCTGAAAGGCCGCGATCCGTTCCGCATGTATGCCGACATCTGCCGCAAGGACGGCGTGCGCCACGACCCGTGCCTGCTCGACGTCTTCATGGCCATCGTCGACCACGCGAACGGCCGGCCCTCGCAGCCGTGGTGGCACTTCACGGACAGGCGCAAGGCGGAGTTGAAGAAGCGCGGCCGGGCGTGACGGACGAACACGAGATTCGCGGAGAGAACCCATAGAAAGGAGCCCTGCATGCCGTCGCATTTCTGCTGGCACGAACTCCGGACCCCCGACCGCAAGGCCGCCCGCGCGTTCTACGGCGCGCTCTTCCCCTGGACCATCACGGACCAGGACATGGGTGCCGGAGGCGTCTACACGGACATCGCCGTCGCCGGCCGGCACTTAGGCGGACTCTGCGAGGCGGTGCCCGGCGCGCCGCCCCACTGGGTCGCCTACGTCACGACCGACGACGTCGACGCCGCCGCGGCGCGCGTCACCCGGTCTCGCGGCCGGGTCCTCGCCCCCCCGACCGACATCCCCGGCATCGGCCGCTTCGCCTGCGTCTCGGACCCCGAGGGCGGCGTGTTCTGCCTGTGGAAGGGCCTCCATCCCGCGAATCCGGACGGCCCGTTCGCGCCGGGGGCGTTCTGCTGGAACGAACTGCTCGCGCACGACGTCGCGGGCGCGAAGCGCTTCTACGGCGAGGTCCTCGGGTGGACGTCCGTCGACATGCCGGTTCCGGGCATGGGGACGTACACGCTGTGGAAGTCGGAGGGCACCGACGTCGGCGGCCTGATGCAGAAGCCGGCGGGCACGCCGGGGCCGGCCGCGTGGATCGGGTACGTCCAGTCGGCCGACGTGGACGCGTCCGCGGCGAAGGTGAAGTCGCTCGGCGGCCGCCTCTGGGTCGAACCGGCGGACATCCCGAACGTCGGGCGCTTCTCGGTGTGTGCGGATCCCGCGGGAGCGACGTTCGCTCTGTACAAGTCGGCTCCCCGCGCCTGACGCCACGCCTGCCTGCTCCCCAACCGCCGCGCGCCCCCCGCGCGGCGGTTTCTTTTCGTTCTTCCTTTTTCCTTTTTCGTTTTTCCTTTCCTCGTCGTCGCCCTTCCTCACCCCCATCCGAGGCTACTCATGCCCCGCCACCCGATGACCGTCGAAGACCTCTGGGCCATCCCCCGCGTCGGCTCCCCCGTCCCCTCGCCGGACGGCAAGCGCTTCGTCGTGACCGTCACGAACTGGTCCATGGAGACCAACGAGTCCGTGACGCGCCTCTGGCTGTGCGACGCGGACGGCAAGGCGGCGCCACGCGCGCTGACGCACGCCGAGGCGTCGAGCGGGCAGCCGGCGTGGAGCCCGGACGGGAAGCGGCTGCTGTTCGTGCGGAAGCCGGGGGGGAAGGCGGACGAGAAGAAGAAGTCGGGGCCGAAGTTCCCGGACATGCCGCAGCTGTACGTGCTGCCGCTGGACGGCGGGGAGCCGGAGCGGCTGACGGACCTGCCGTACGGCGCGGCGGACGGGCGCTGGTTCCCGGACGGGCGGCGGATCGCGTTCCTGACGTCCGTGTTCGCGGACAAGCCTTCGCTCGACGACGCGGCGAAGCTGAAGAAGGAGCGCGACGAGGACCCGTGCAAGGTCCACGCGACGGAAAGCCGGATCTTCCGCTACTGGGACCGCTGGCTGACCGACGGCCGGGTGCACCACCTGTTCGGGCTCGACCTCGAGACGCGCGAGACGATGGACCTGACGCCGGGGTGGACGCGCTGGTTCTCGCCGGAGGACCCCTTCGGGCAGTACCGGATCGCGCCGGACGGCCGCGAGATCGCGTTCGGGGCGTGCGCGAGCGACCCGCCGCACGACCCATGGCTGTGGGGCGTGTTCGCGGTGGACGTGCCGGCGGTGTTCCGCACGAAAGGCAGGGGCGGGAAGGTCCGCCGGCTGAGCGCGGAGGAGTTCAAGGACACGTCGTCGCCGCGCTACACACCCGACGGGAAGTACGTGATCTACGGCATGCAGCGCGAGATCGACTTCTACGCGGACAAGACGCGCCTCGTCGCGTTCGACCGCGCAAGGAAGACGCACACGGTCCTCACCGAGGCCTGGGACCGCTCCGCCAGCGGCTGGGACTTCTCCGCCGACTCCCGCACCGTCTACATCCGCGCCGAGGACCGCGCCCGCTCGACGCTCTACGCGCTCGACCTCGCCGCCGCCGTCCGCGCGCCCGGGAAAACCCTTCCCCGCCCGCTCGTCCGCCAGAACGTCTTCGGCGCGCCCGACGTCGCGGGCGGCCGCGCCTTCGTCTCCATCTCGAGCGTCCTCTCCCCGCCCGAGTGCGCCGTCATCGACCTCAAGTCGCGCCGCCTCCGCCGCGTCACCGAGTTCACGAAACCCGCGATGAAGTCCATCCTCCTCTCCGAAGTCGAGGAAACCCACGTCACCGGCGCCGGCGGCGAGCCCGTCCAGATGTGGATCTTCTACCCGCCCGGCGTGAAGAAGGCGGCGGTGAAGCGCTTCCCCCTCGTCCACGTCATCCACGGCGGGCCGCACGGGACGTTCGGGGACGAGTGGCACTGGCGGTGGAGCGCGCACGCGTTCGCGGCGCCGGGGTACGTGGTGGCGCTGGTGAACTTCCACGGCTCGACAGGCTGGGGGCAGGAGTTCGCGGCGTCGATCCTGGGGCGCGGGGGGGACCAGCCGTACTTCGACATCACGGTGGCGACGGACATGCTGCTCGCGCGCGGGCTGGTGGACCCGAAGCGGATGGCGGCGACGGGCGGCTCGTACGGCGGGTACATGGCGGCGTGGATCGCGAGCCAGACGGACCGGTTCGCGTGCATCGTGAACCACGCCGGGGTGAGCGACCTGCAGACGCAGTACGGGAGCGACGTGACGCAGGGGCGGCCGCGCTCGATGGGCGGCGAGCCGTGGGACAAGGTGGAGGCGATGGACCGGTGGAACCCGATGCGGCACGCGCGCGGGTTCAAGTCGCCGATGCTGATCCTGCACGGGCAGAAGGACTACCGCGTCCCGTACGGGCAGGGGCTGGAGATCTACAACGTGTACAAGGCGATGAAGCTGCCGGCGCGGCTGGTGGTGTACCCGGAGGAGAACCACTGGATCCTGAAACCGAGGACGAGCCGGAACTGGTACGGAGAGGTGCTGGGGTGGTTGAAGAGGTGGATCGGCGGGGGAAAACGTCAGGGGAAGG
>JADLHC010000069.1 GCA_020849035.1 Planctomycetia bacterium | reverse complement strand
TTCTGGTGCGGAGTGTTCGGCGAGCTGTACGGCGGCGCCGCTGAGACCCGTATCGCACTCGACTTGCAGGACCTGCTGGCCTGGATACAGAATCCCGCCGCGCCGGAACCGGCGACGGTCGTCGCGGCCGGGTTTCAGCACAGCCGGCTCGACACCCTCCGCAACCGGACCTCGGCCGCATATCGCGGCCTCTACGTCCTCCTCCAACAGCGTGGTTCGCGAGACTTCTACTGGAAGGCCCGCATGCTGGACATCGACCGCAACGAGAAGGGGATCGATATCCACCACATCTTCCCGCGGAAGTGGTGCGACGATCGCGAAATCTCGTCCCGAATCTACAACTCGATCGTCAACAAGACCGCCATTTCCCTCAAGGCGAACCGCAAGATCGGCGGGAAGGCCCCGTCGCTCTACTTGGCGCAAATTCAGACTGACAAGGCGGTGCAACTCTCCAATCCCGACATGGATGAAATCCTGCGCTCCCATCTCATCGACCCTGGCAGGCTTCGCGCCGACGACTTCGAGGCCTTCTACCAGGCACGGAAAGCCGCGCTGCTCCTCGTGGTGGAGAAGGCGATGGGCAAGAAGGTGGTTCAGAGCGCTGAGATCACCGCAGAGGACGCAGAAGAGGAGGAACTCGCCGAGTCGGCAGAGGTTGAGGCTGTACATGATGACGCGGCGACGAACTGAACGCGGGACTTGATCTCGGCTGACCGATGATCGCGAAGCCAGCCTGGGTGATAGGGGATCTGACTCGGTGAACGAACGCGAGGCCTTCGAACGCATCATCGCCGCTTGGCGCGACCCCGATCGTCGCGGGATGTCGTGCACCATGAGGCAGATTGCGAACTGGGCCCTCGGCGGCGGCACCGACGCCAACGCCGCCCTGGCTGGCCGGGCGATGAACCTGTTTCGACAGTACTTCATCCTGCCCGGCCGCCACGGGTACCAGTGGCGTGTGAACTGGACCGCCGTGGATCGAGATTTCCCCGTCGCGCCTCACCCTGGACCGGCGCCGGCGCCCGGAGACCCATTCGCACGAATGGTCAGGGCCCTCGAGGATGAAGAGCGCGATGTGCGTCGCCACGCCGCTCAACATCCCATCTGGGGCCTCAGCGTGGCGCCTCTGGGCTCCTCCGGCGAGGGGACGAACCTGTACACGGCCGTCCTTGAGCTGACCGGCGACACCGAGTTGCCCGTTCCGGAAGGCGTGGACATCCGGCTTCAATGGCCGGGCACCCTCGAACCATCGCTGGTGAACGCGACGCTCCTCGCATGGAATCCGATGCAGTCCAGCATCGTGTTCGAGACCAGTGCGAATCTGACACGGTCGCATGAGGGCCGACGGTTTCAGCTTTTCCCCAGCATCGAGCGGCTCGTAAGGAAGGTCCGGGAGCGGCTTGATTCCGTGCGAACCGCGCCTCGTGGTCTAGCTCTCAGGTTGCTGCAGCAGCCCATTGATCCAGGAAGGACGGACTGGACGGGACCGACGACATTCCCGGGCCTCGACCCATCGCAGCAGTCGACGCTGCGGACTTGTCTCACGCACCAGATCACCTTCCTCTGGGGCCCACCCGGAACCGGAAAGACCCACACGCTGGCCCGCCTCCTCGCCCTGCTCGCGGTCTCTGGCCAGCAGGTCATCGCCACCACGATCGCGAATGCGGCGGTGGATCAACTGGCCTTCAAGCTCATCGAGGCCCTTGAGCAGGTCGGCGCGGACGGAAGCAGGTTGCTCGATGAAGGGAAGGTCCTTCGGTTCGGACGCCCGCAGCTGGCTGAAGTCACCGCGGAGAGGCGTCTCTACCCGAACGAGAAGCTCATTCAGGACCTGCGGGGGAAGCTGCACGCCGCGATGGTCGCTCATCGCGCAGTACCCGCCTCCCGGATGGAGGAACGCGCCCGTTTGCAGCTGGTGGTGAACCGGTTGAGAGATGACCTGCGCTTGGCGACCCGAAAGACCATCCTTGAGGCTCGCGTCGTCTTGACCACTGCGGTCCAGGTGTGCCTCGAGGACACCTTCTGGGAAACGAACGCCTCATCGATGGTCGTGGATGAGGCGAGCATGATGCCCATCCCGACCTTGATTTGCATGGCAGCCATCCCAAGGACCCGCTTGGTGATCGCGGGCGACTTCCGCCAACTCGGACCGATCGCGATCTCGCAGTCCCAGGTGTCCCTTGAGTGGCTCCACCGCGACGCGTTCTCGCTCGCAGGCGTCGAGCAACAGACCGACCGCCCCGGGGTTTCGATGATTCGCCAACAGAAGCGCATGCACCAACGCATCTGCGATCTGATCAACCGCCCGTTCTACGAAGGTCGCCTGGAGACGCAGGTTGACGATCGAACCGTCCGCGCCCGCGCCGTGCCCCCTGCTCCCGGCGAGCCCGTCGTGTGGATCGCCCTTCGACCCAGGGGCGAGGGGGAGGTCGCCCACACGCAGTCGGGAAGTCGCACGAACGAGCGCTCCGCCGGCGTCGTCATGCACCTGGTGCGGCAGCTGCTGACCCATCAAGTCGTGGAACACCTCGGTGTTATCACACCCTACCGCGACCAGGTCTCCCTGTTGAAACGCCTTCTGCGCGACACCCAGCTCCCTCGCCTGGTGTCCGACCGCGTGCGGATTGGCACGGTTCACGCCTTCCAGGGCGGCGAGGCGGACGTCATCGTGTGCGACTTGGTGGACAACAGCCAGTCCCGCCTCGGACTCCTCTACCGCGGGGACGGAGGGGACCGGCTCGTGAACGTCGCCATTAGCAGGGCCAGGGGCAAGCTCATCTTCGTCGGAGATCCCGACCTGCGACGCGCCGAGGGAGCCGCAGCTATGGGGCGGGCAGGGACGATCTTCGCGAGAATTCACGGCGAGGCCGAGCGGGTGGCCGTGATCCTCGACTCATCCACGGTAATCCCTGCAGAAGGGAGAGGGGGCAGCGATGCGAGGTGAGAATCTCCTGAAAACCCTTTGCTTCTGCACGTAGTTCACGCCCTGGAGTTGGGGTCCGGCATGGCTAGAAGCTTACGGACGTAGTGCTCGCGCCGGCGCAGCCAAGCCTGCATGCGGAGCGCGTCGTCCCTCTCGATCAGTTCCCGTGCATCGAGAATCCTGAGGAACTCCAGCACGCCCACGACGAACTCGCCTCTAACCGAGTCCGAAACCTCACTTGGCTTTCGGGTGACTCGTTCAATTGCCCCTTCCAGGTCGAGGCAGCGCCAGAGCCGCACCGGTGCGAGCCGAAGGTTAACGAGGGTATCCAGGAGGTACCGGGCGATGTCGCAGGTTCCGCGGCCAGCCTCCGAGTGGTTCAAGTGCGCCTCACACGTTCTCAGAACGCGTCCCACCTCTTCTTCGCGCCAACTCGGCAGAGGCAGGTCGGGCGCTGCGGATTCAAGGTCTGCCCCGATGCCCGGTTCACGGTAGTGGAACGCCTGCCAGTTGCGGATGTAAGGAGTCAGGTCCGGCTCCTCCCGGAGGTACGCCTCAGCAACCTCCTCCGGAAGAAGCTCGGGCACGGGCGTCGCCGCCGCCACATCTACCGCCACCTTCTCCAGCAGAACACGGTCGTGAGGGCGGACCCAGTCCAGCAGGCGGCGTGCAGCCGTCGCCCTTAACGCGACCGGCTCAGCCGGGTCGGCCGCGACCTTGCGGAGGCCCGGCAGGTAATCCTCTTCGTGGCCACCGTGACGCTTCGCGGCATCCCCCAGCGCGAGGAAGTAGTGACGCCGCTCGCGAGGTTCCCTGTCGCGATCAAGGGCGAGGGCGGTCAACCGGTCCCAGACCCACGGGCCCTGCGCGGAGACAACAAGCGGAAAATCCGCCAGAAGAGTCTGATCAAGGTCGTACGCGAGAAGGTAACGGATCGCCGTTTCCAAGGGAGGCCAGCGGTTCCGTAGCTCATACTCCTGGTCGGGCTGGTGGAAGTCCGCGAACAGATGAAATGCGTGGATAGCCGCCCACGACGACTGTCCAGCCTGAGCCCAGGACGCCCGGTCAGTCAGGATTTCTCGGATTCGCGGCTGCATCGCCTCGGGGCGAAGGGCGATCTCCGTCACCGCGTCGCCCGGCAGCCGGTCTCCGGCCTTATCAAGGATCCCGATCAGGTCGTCGTCCGACCACTCGGCGTAGGCGGTCCTGAATTCGCTGGCGTCCATGTCAGTTCGTAGCTCGTGTCTCAAGGTGGTCGCCGCAGTGGCCGACGATGATCTTGCGCTCGGCGGAAAGCGCCGCGTAGTGAACGCGCAGGCAGTCCTTGGGGCGACTACCTGACTTCACATGGGTGGAAATGTTCAGCATCACGCCGTCGTGTTCCAGGATTCTCTGGTCGGCGAGGCGGGCCACGTTCATGGTCCCCTCAGACTCACCGACGGCCAGTTCGAACCCGCTCGCATTCTTGAATCGCGTGCAGATCTCCTTCAGAACCAGCTTCTCCTCGAAGTAGTACTCGTAAAGAAGTGTCGCCATGGCACGTAGCATCCGCCAGGCCTTGTCGAGGTCAGAGAACGAACACTTCCGAGCGGACTCCCGAGCGCGCTTGTGGAAGTAGATCCGACCAGGGAAGGCGGCCTCAACGAAGTCCAGCACCTTCTCCAGCGAAGATGGAAATTCTTCCAGACGGCGAAGCGCCTCGGCCTGAGCCCGCAGCCCCTCCATGTCGCGCTGGGCCGACTTGAGCCGAGATTCGGCATCCTCGCGACGCCAGGAGTCATTTTTCAAGTCGTCCTTAGCCTTCTCCACAGCCTGCTCCAGGTCAGCAATCCGGTTCCGGGCCTCGTTCAGCGCCACATCGCGCTCTTTGGTCTTTTTGCGCAGGTCTTCGTTGTCCTGTTCGTACAGCTTCAGCATCCCGTCAGCCTGACCGTGCTGCGCCGCCAGCTGCGCGAGTGCAAGTTCCCGGCGCCGCGAATCAACGTCCTCTAGAGTGGAGATCTCTCCGGCCGCCGGCAACCGCGCTCGACGAGCAACCGACACGACGAGAATGTCCTGCCACTCTTCCGGGGGGCGACGGCGCAGTTCGCTCGCCGGAACGTAGCGATGACGCCACCCATCTCCGTTCACCTGAAAACGTACGCCGGGCTGGTAAACCCTGACCGTCCCTCCGGCGCACCGGAATTCTTCGGGTAGAGACCAGGCGAGCTCCTCGTCGAGCTTCAGGTCCACCGGAACTACCACCGCGGCGGCGCCAGCTAGCTGCTGGGCCAGTACGTCGGCATCCAGGAGGGGCTTTCCGGTCTGCTTGTCGAAGGAGGCGCAAATTACAGGACAGCCGCGGTCCGTCGCAGCCAGGAGGTCACGGAAGTACTCCCCCTGTCCGGTACGTAGTGGCAAGGCGCACGAGGCAAGCTTCAGACACCCCGAACGAGCCTCCAGGGAGGGGTCGCGAAGGAGTTCTTTGACCACCACTGGAGACGACGGCCGTGGCGCGGGCAAGTCTTCCCCGACCCAATCAGGGTCAAGGCGCCAGGCGGTCGAAATCGAAAACGCGATCGCCCCCGTTGATCGAGTCTCCATACCGACATCGACCCGCCAAGTCCGACGCGCTTGCTCGAAGTCGGGGTGCTCGAGGCGAAGGGCCCACGCAGGCACCGGTCCCCCATTCAACGGCTCGATTGCCCGTGTCTCGATCCTCGCGGCGCGCCCGCCCGGGGAACGCCAGATGCCCCCTTCGGCAAGCCACGGCTTCCAGAGATCGCCGCTCGACACGGCCTTCCGGGCAAGCCAGTTCCGGATGTGGTCGAGAATGCGCGCCCACGAACCGTTCGCGGGTCGCGTCGATCTCAACTCGAACGCGGCGCGGTGGTGCAGGCGAAAATAGTCCGCGGCAGGCATGGGCCGAATACCCCTCAGATCCCCTGTGATCCCGAGAGAATTCTAGCACGGTGGGGTGGGGACGCCCGACGCCCTGTCATGGGGAGCCTTTGCGAGCGGCCGCGGGATGTTCCCCAGCTAGTCGGGCTTGCGATGCACTCCTAGGTCAGACCGCCGACGCGACCTCCGCAAAGGCGGGCTGTTCATCCAAATTCACGACATCAGCCACATCCACAACCCTCTTCGACCCCTCCTCCCGCGAGCGCCGTCCTGTGCTTTCTTCCGTGATTTCGCCCGCAGATTCTCCCTTGTTCTTGCCCGGGTTCTTGCCTGGGATCTTGCCCGAGTTCTTGCCCGAGTTCTCGTCCGCTACCACGCCGATCGATTCAGGCATGGGTTCTTCGATCAGGTCGCCGATCACCTCACGCTCGTCCACGCCTTCGTCGGGGCTATGAGTCAGAATCTTCTACATCCTTGACCTCGCCTCTGGCGCCACCCGGGGCGCGGCATGGAGTTCCCCAGGACTCACTTCAGAATCTTGTCCAGCGCCGCCGTCGAATCCGAAAATGGACCCGGTCAGGAGTAGCGCTCGTCGGCATCCGATGCGACATCTGGAACGGCTTCTCGAGGCAGTTTTCGACGCTGTTCTGGAGGATTTTGAAATTTCACCCTCTTTCAAGGTGTCCGAACAGACCCTACAACCCGAAGTGTTTCGTAGGGACACTTCGGCCGTTTCTCCCCGCACCACTTGATTCGTCGCGAAACACTAACAGCAGGTCGCCCCAGCGATTCGCTCGCGCTCGTCCCCATCATCGCCCGCGTCGGTGCCGTCAGGCACCCGGACCAGCCGCCGCCTGTTCCAGGCGTGCGCACCGGATTGCCAGCCGAAGCACGCAAATCGTCGCTCGACGCGGGTCCAGCATCCCTCGCTCAAGCCGCCAGATCGACGTCCGGCTCAACCCCGTGACGCGGTGCAAGGAGGAGGGCGTGTACCCCACCTCGAACGCCGTCTGGACCAGGAGAGCCGCCTTCTCCCGGGAAGACACGCGATCTTTCTTCGGGTCGTCGTTCACGAGACCATCTCCAAATTGAAGCGCATGGAACCTGTCGACGACGAACGACTCCGGTCGTCGCGGGCCTGAGGATGACGTCGGTCACCGGCCGGCTGGTGACATGGTGATTGCGGTGACGACAATTCCTCCGGTTCCGACGAAGAGCGACGGGGACAGTCGCCGCCGCCTCGATGCAAACCGACCTGGAACCTCGTCACCACAATCACCCATGTCACCCAGCCCTACCCCTCCTCCCCAGGCTGACGGGAAGAAGAAGCACGCTTCACGATCTTCCACATCACCCCGACCTTCGTCCGGCCCTCCAGCCGCTCGAGCCTCAAACCACCCAGGATGCGGCCCTTCAGCATCCTGAGCCGCTGGCCGAGGGCGCGCACGTCAGGCCTACCGGACGCAAACGAAGGCTCGATCATGCCCAGAGCGGCGCGGAGACGCTGGTCGCGCTGGTCGACGGCCGTCGTCGAAGGCTCTTCGTTGTCGCCAGCCGTGTGGCGACCACGCCACTGGCTCGCGCTCCCGGCGAGTTCGTGCATGGAGATCGGCTGGTCGCCGTATCGTTCGAACCACGCCTGCATCAACTCCGCCTGGGCTTCCCGGACAGGGTCCGCCCTTTCGCGCAGCTCCTCGCGACCGAGCGTCGGGTCCTCCTCGCCGAGCCAGATGAGGCAGCTCCGAATGAGGGCCGACCAGGCCTCGAAGGAACCGAAGGGTGAGAGGGTCGGCGCCTGAGGCCTACCGGCGACATCGAAGGCACGAAGGATCGTCAGCCCGGCCACCACAAGACGGGGACGGTTCTCCCGAACCCACTCGAGGAGGTTCGGGTGCTTGAAACCGGAGTGTTCCTCCGGCCGCTCTTCCTGTCTGTCAAGATCGATCGGCACCACCCGCCGGACGAGGTCGCCGACGATTTCGAGGTTGTTGCCGGTCGAGAAGAACACCGTCCTCACGGTCGCCTGGACGATCTTGGACTGGCCGAGAATCCGCTCGCTGATCCAGCCGGCGGTCAACCCCAGGCACAAGACGGCGGAGCCGAACGCACCCTCGATGTTGTCGAAGAGCGTGAGCGGCCAGCCCTCCATGCAGATCGAGTGGAGGCGCTTCCTTTCTTCCGTCTCGTCCGCGGCGTGGGTGGTACGAGGAGCGACCCTGCCCGTCGTGATCACGGCAATGGCGTCCACGAGCAGGGACTTCCCCGTCGCCGCCGTCGGAGCCCCGACCGCGAAGAGGGGGGCGCAACCTTCGATCGCAGGACGCCCCAGCAGCGTCAGCAAGGCGGCGATAGCCGCGGACCGGTGGCAGGGGCGCGTGAACGGGAAGTCCGCGATCACTTCCTTCAGGTCGTCCAGCGCCTTGATCGCCTCATCACGCGACGGACGATCGGGGACGACCGGGTACTGGACGCCACCGAGGTCCAGGTACAGACCGGAGGCGTCGTCGTAGCCCTCCGTCTGGACGATCGAGCCATCCGGCCGCATGCACGGAGTCTCGATGACGCTTTCGAGGGCCTGGAACTTCCAGCTGGAACGAGAGGCGAGGATTTCGCTCGCCCAGCGCGGCGGCGGCGCCGGGACCAACTCCCCCTTCTTGTCCTGCCTGAACCAGGCGGCAACCAGGGAGCCGATTTCCTGAAGGCTCGCCTGTGGCAGAACTTCGATGATCGGGGTCCGCCGGGTGCGGGTGAGCTGAGTCTCAATGCCGAACGTGTGACGGATGCGAACCAGCACACCGTTCCTCTGCCAGATCCCCATCCCGCTCGAAATGATTGCGTTCTCGTACTCGTCGACGCAGCGGTACTGGTCAACATCCAGATAGATCTCCGGGATCGGGCGACCCGAAGCAACAACCCGGTCGCCGGCCGCTTCCAAATCGAGGAGATAGCCGCGACGCTTCTTCGAGTTCTTCTGCACCTGCCTCACGATGTTGAGGAGATCGGCGTCCGACCACGCCGGCTGACAACGGGGGTTGTAATGGTCCCGAAGCAAGGCGAACGCCTGCAGCGACGGCATGTTGAACCCCTTCACCACCGCCTGCGCCGCGATCCACAACGCCTTCCTCCCCTGCCGTCCCTCGATCGCGGGGGAAAGGTTGTCCAGATACCCTTTGGCGCGGTTGAGGACTTCCTCGCTCGCCGGTTCTGAATCCGGACAGGGTTCGGGACCAGCCTGCTCCTTGTCGTGATCCACCGCCTGCGTCCGTTCCGCGAGCCCGGCGGCGGCGGCTTCGATCTGCTCCCTGCTCACGAGGACAACGGGTTCCGGGACCTCGAGCATCAGGGCCAGCCGGTGCGGGCGATCCTCGACGTCTGCCCCCTTCCTGTTCGCCGTCCCGTAGAGACGGCACATGCGCGAGGCGTTGTAGACCACCTCGTCGATCTTCACCTCCTTCGTTTCATGCCGCTTCGCGATGGCCTTGAGAAGAGCGAAAAGCAGGTTCCTGGAATCGTCGTCGTTAGGAAAGTCGATGCCGTAGAGAAGATGGACACCGTTGCCCGAAAGGCAGATCAGCGGCTTGGGGAACTGGAACTTCATGGACAGGGCGTCGGCAACGACGACGGCCAGATCCTTCGCGGCCTGAAGCTCAGCGTCCGTGGACGAGATTCCCTTCGGCCGCGACGGATCGAAGTCAATCATCAACCAGTCGCGCTTGACCACGTCGACGTCGGTGGTCAGCGTCGAAGCAAAGTCGTGGAACTGATTGATGTCGGCCCTCGCGGCGACCTCGGGGACGCACGGGTTCATCACGAAGTAGATCCCCTCCGGCCGACACCGGGCGTCGAGAGCCTGGATGGCCACGGCCGCCACTTCCTTGTCATTGAAGTAGCCGGCAGACGTAAACGGCGCCCCCTTCGGCCGATGGCACTTGAGGGCGCGAACCTCGTAGATGTGTCCGTCCTTCATCAGGGCGCCGAGCGTCTGCCTGACGTGGACGGGATTGCACTTCACGCGGGAGTTGATCACGGCTGCACCCCCTCGGGCGCCTGCGTGTCGACGCCCTTGACCTGATCGACGGGACTCGAACGGGCCCACTCAACGAGCTTCACGCGGTCGAACCGAAGGCTGCGGGTGCCCAGGCGGAGGGCAACGCCGGGCGGCAACTGATTCCGCTTCATCCGAGAGCGAAGGCCTTCCGACGAGAGACCGATCAGCCAGGCAGCTTCGCGAATGGTCAAGAAGGGCTTGCGTTCCGCCAGGAGCATCTCGGGGCTCGTGGGCTCGGGACCGCGGGGACTCCCTTCATCCGGTTTCTGCTTCTCCTCCACGACTTTCTCCTTAGGTGTTGCCCTGGTTGAAGAATCCTGAGAATGACCTGACGCTTCCCTCTTCTCCCCGAAGGTCTGATCACGGGCGCGGCGAGTACCAGGTCGCAATTCGAGACGCTCCTCGATCTCCAGGAGGAAGTGGCGGCAGCTAGACATTTCCGTCTCCCGGCAGGTCCGCGGCGCGGCCATGCTCGTCGGCTGCAGAAGTGGCCACGCGTCCAGGCTGTTGCCTGCCCTTCTTCGCCTGGGCCTCCAACCCAGCGACGTGGCTCAGGATCGACTCGCGACGGAGGAAAATCCGGCGGCCGATGCGGAAGAACGGGCCGATGTCGCCGGACACGACGGCGCGCCTGGCGCCGCTGCGCGTCTTGAAGCCGAAGAGAAGGCAGACGACTCCCAGATCCAGGACGTCAGGAATCCGGAGAGCCTTGACGGCCGCGAGGACCGCCTCGGAGGGGTTGGAGCGGGAGTTCTTCATCGCCGCTCTGATAAAGAGGCCGGCCGAAGAATTACCCCGGAAATCTCAGATTATTCTTCGTGCCTGCGGCGGACCGATTCGAGAAGTCCTTCAAGTTCTTGCGCTGCCCGTTGGATTTTTTTCATCGATAAGCCGAGCCGCTTCGCCAGGACCCGGACGGAGGGGGGGTTGTCGGCGGCTTGTCCATTCTCGTCCTGACCAAAGACCCATGTGCGAGCGGCCCTCTTCACGGGGTCCGTCGCCCAGGCGTCCGCGACGGCGTTGACTGCATCGAAGAACTCGATCACGCCTAGCGCGTCGACCACCTTCGTCACTCTTGCCGCCAGAATGGACCTGTTCGCGTTCGCAAGTCCCACGGCGCGCTTTGCGCGCTTCAGCTCCTTCTGATAGGCCGCGATGGACGTCCCGATCGCCTTCGCCCAGTTCCAGCCAACCTTGCCACTTCGATCCTTGTAGATGCCGAACTCCTGCGGCACGGGCGGTTCCACCATGACGCCCTTTACCCCACGCTCCTTCGCAGTCGCGTGTCGCTCCTGCTCCGTGAGGAGCTTAAACCACGCGGAGGCAAGGCCGGGCTTCCCCTTCAGCGAGGCGGACGCGACCTTCTCCCACGCCGTGTGCCCCGGTTTGCGAGGGTCGGGCTTCGTCAGCTCAAGTTCCTTGTTGAACAGTGGCCTGCCTTCCTCGCGTAGTGCGGCGGCGACGACGCCGACCTGGGAGGTGATGAGGTTTCTAACCACGGGATCCTTGCGCTTCAGCGCTTCTTGATGCCAATCCAGGAAGCGAGGTAGCAATGCTGCGGCTGCGGCAGCAACTTCTTGCAAGGTAGGTTCTCGGGACACGCCCACCTCACTCAATTCGATCTTCGCACCCGCTATGCCCAACGCCCGAAACTCCTCCGGGAGGAGGATCTCCGGAGTGAGTGTGGAATTCGGTGGCATCTTGTGGATGGCGACCAGGAGGGCGCTTGCCACCAGATGTGAGAATATGTAGTCGAAGAAGAGGGCTGGAGGGTTGAGCTTGCGGAGGATCTCCTCCGCGTTGGGTCCGCCAGGCATGACCATGCTCCTCTTTCGCAGAAGCGATGCAGCCCGAACTTCATGTACCAGATTTGTACCACTTTTCGCTGCAAACCCATGCCCGGACGCGGCCGGACGCGACCGAAGCCGACCGCTGCCTCCAGAATGCAAGACACGGCCGCACGAGGACTTGCACCTCGTGCGGCCGCTCGCGAAAATCTACGACCGGTCACCGGATCAAGCTTCCTAAACCGCAGGTCGCAGGTTCGAATCCTGCCGGGGACATCGGCTCCTGCCCTCAGCGCGCGGCCTCGCCCTCCACTGCATCGCGCCCCACGCCGCCACTCCCCCCTCCCTGGTTCCGGTTCAGACTTGAAGCCTGGCGGGCGCTCGACGGAGACCACGATGCCCTCTTTCTGGAGATTCCCGACATTCCAGACATTCCCCGCCAGCCGTGCGTTCTTCCCGGCCGTTGAAAACGACAAGGAACGGCTGGCGCGGAATCCCGGGAATGGGAGGAATGGCGGCGCTGCGCGGCCCCCGGAAGTCGAGTTTCTGGCGCCGGCGGCGGCCGGGCCTCCTATGCTCTCCCCCGGTCCCGCCACCCGGGAGACGCCCCTGGACGCTTCCGCCCTCTACTTCCCTTCCGCCGTCCTCCTCGGCGCGCTGCATGCCCTGGAGCCCGGCCACGCGAAGACGCTGACGACGGCGTACCTGATCGGGACGACGGGCACGAAGCGCGACGCGATCGTACTGGGGCTTTCGGTCGCCGCGACGCACAGCCTCGTAGTCGTTGCGCTGGCGGCGGCGGCCGTGTGGCTCGGGCGGGAGACGCTGTCCGACGACGTGACGTGGTGGCTGCAGGTCGGAAGCGGCGCGCTCGTGATCGCGCTCGGGCTGTGGCTGGTGTGGCGGCGGTGGCCGAGGGCGCGCCGCGACGCGGGCGACGCGCACGAACACGGCCACCACCACGCGCCGGAGCCGTTCCGGTTCGCGGGGCAGTTCGCGAAGGGCGCGCTGACGATCGCCGACACGGACGGCGGCGAGCGCTTCCGGCTCGCGCTCGAGGGGGGCGGGGCGGTGGAAGCGGCGACGGTGGCGATCCTGCGGCCGGGGAACCGGGTGGAGCATCACGTCCTGAAGCGGCTGGAGGACGGCGCGTGGGGCGGGACGGAGGCGCCGGCGGAGCCGCACGAGTTCGACGCAATGCTGGAGCTGGTGCAGGAGGGGCGGCGGGAGGAGCTGCCGTTCCGGATGGTGGAGCCGCCGGGGCACGACCATTCCCACGAGGACCTCGACGAGATCGAGCACGCCCGCGCCCACGCCGCAACGCTTCCCGATTACGTCGCCCAGGGCGTGCGGCCGACGCTGTGGCAGATCGTCGCGTTCGGGAGCGCCGGCGGGCTGATCCCGTGCCCGGCGGCCGTGTCCGTCATGCTGCTGGCGCTGTCCGTCGGCAAGGCGGCGAGCGGCCTGCTCCTCGTCGTCGGCTTCAGCGCCGGCCTCGCCCTCACGCTCGTCTCGTTCGGGCTCGCCGTCGTCCTCGGCCTCAGGGCCGTGAGCGCCACCGGTCGCTTCCAGTGGCTCAGCGCCCGTGCCGGCATCCTGAGCGCGTCGGTCGTCGTGCTGTCCGGGATCGCGTCGCTGGTCGTCGCGTTCGTGGCGCCGCACCAGCACTGAAACGACGCGGGCGTCGTCCCGGTCCGCGACTTCGCCCGGCCGCTTCGGAGCCGAGCGTATACTTTGCGGCGCCGATGCTGATCCTCGCCCTCGTCCTCTTCAGCGCCTCGACGCTCTTCACGCTCCCTCTGATCCTCTCGACCAAGGGTCCTGGGCCGGAAGGGCCCGTCGGCTTCCACATGCTCACGGGCCCGCTGGCGCTCCTGCAGATCGCGGGGATCGTGATCCTCGTGCACCACGGCTTCTGGGACCTGTTCCCGTACGCGCGGGCCGTGTGGGACGTCTCGATGGTCGGCTACCTGGTCACGATGACGATCCTGCCGGCGCTGACGTTTCCGCGGGAGAAGTCGCGGACGTGGGCGCAGATGGCGACGATCGCGATCCTGGCGGCGGGGCTGACGCTGTGCGGCGCCGCGATCTCCGGGCCGGTGCCGGCCGCCCTCCGCGCGGTGTGCGGCGGCGTCCTCGCGCTTCCCGCGCTCGCGGGCTGGCTCATGATCGCGGCGATGGTCGTGCAGGCGCAGCGGAACGCGATCCGCAAGATGGAAGCCGACATGCAGGCGGACGACGAGTTCCGGAAGGGGCAGATCGCGTTCGACGCCGGGGAGTGGGCGAAGCTGCCGGCGGACGCGGGGCTGTGGCAGATGATCATCTACACGCACTCGTTCAACGAGGACGTGCAGCGGGAGTGCCGGGCGCGGATTGCGGCGCGGCCGGCGCTGCAGGAGGACATGATCAAGCTGCTCGGCACCGGGTGGGCGGAGCACGCGATCCGCTACCTGCGCGACGCGTACCCGCTGCCAT
The DNA here is from genome assembly GCA_020849035.1 of Planctomycetia bacterium. GTDB lineage: Bacteria > Planctomycetota > MHYJ01 > WSZJ01 > WSZJ01 > WSZJ01. The sequence continues at coordinate 14,610 of JADLHC010000069.1, read as the reverse complement.
TCGCGCCGCTGGCGCCGGCGTTCGGGGCGTTCCTGGAGAAGGAGCTCGAGCGCTGGCGCGGCCAGTTGGAGGGTCAGGCAAACGCCGGGACGTGGGGGGCGAACATCTCCGGTCACTTCGAAGTCGCGGCGAAGATCGTGAAGGACGGTGGGGACCTGAAGGCGCCACTCGAGAAGTGGCGGGCGCTTCTCAGGGCGTCCCCCGGGCTGGGCGGGCTGGAGTGGCGGGTGGGAGAGATCCTGGAGAAGAAGTCATAGCGCGGGCGGACCGCTATAATCCGAGCAACGGCAAGGGGTTGCGCTTCACGAATTCGCCCCCCACGCGTGATCCCGAAGGGAGCACCGGCATCACAGAGACGGCCCCGGAAGACGACGACCTGCGCGACCTCGCGGCGTGTGCGCGTGGCGACCAGGCGGCGCTGCGCCGCCTGTGGGACCGCCATGCGGGGCGGGTGCAGGGGATGGCGTTGCGGATGGTGCGTCGCCGGGACTGGGCGGAGGACGTGATGCAGGAGACGTTCGTGAAGGTGTGGAAGAACGCGGGCGCGTTCCGGGGCGACTCGAAGCCAGGGACGTGGATCGCGTCCATCGCGCTCAACGAGGCGCGGATGCGGCTGCGCGGCGAGAGCCGGCGGCCGGCGGAGGCGCTCGGCGACGCGGCGGAGGCGGTGGCGTCGCCGGAGGGGCCGGAGGAGGACCCGCGGCTGGAGGTGCTGCGCAAGGAGCTCGCCAACGTGGAACCGGAGGAGCGCGAGATGCTGCTGCTGGCGGCCCAGGGGATCGGCTACGACGACATCGGGCTGGCGATGAACCTGTCGGCGGACCAGGTGCGGGGGCGGCTCTACCGGGCGCGGAAGGCGCTGGCGGCGCGGATGAAGGGCGGTGGCGCATGAGCACGGGCGTGTTCCGGCTGAACCAGAACGAGGAGCTGGGGTGCGAGGAGGTCCGTCTCGCGATGGGCGAGGTGCTGGACGGAGTGGCGGAGCTGTCGGTGAAGCTGCAGGTGGAGGCGCACGTGCGGCAGTGCCCGCCGTGCGCGACGGAGATGAACGAGATGCGCGAGGTGGTGGAGGGAGTGAAGAAGCTGAGCGACGTGCCGCCGAAGCCGGAGGCGTGGCCGCCGGTGGAACAGGCGACGGGAGGCAGCGGGCAGGGGCCAGGAGGCAGGGGGCAGGAGGCAGGAAAGGCGCCGCCCGAGACGAACATCTGGGACAAGTTCTGGAAGTTCTTCGGGAAGTAGCGGACCGAAGATCCTTCTTTACCGTCTTTTATCCCCCCAAAGCCGTTCCTATCGCCGTTCATCCCGCCCTTCATCCCGAGTTCCTTGCCACCCGGCCGCTCCAGCTCACCCGTCTCACATCCACGCGCGCCGGCCCGAAGTTCAGCACGAGTCCCGTCTCGTACCCGCTCGCGCGCAGGTACGCCCGCAACCGCGCCTCGTGCCCCGGGAGGATCGCGTCCTTCGCCTTGGTCTCGACGACGATGAGGTCGTTGACGATCAGGTCGGATTCGCAGGTCCCGACCCGGACGCCTTCGAAGAAGACCGGGAGGGCGGCCTCGGTCCGCACGTCCAGCGCCTCGCGGCGGAGGACGTGAGCGAGCGCGTGCTGGTAGACGTGCTCGAGGTGGCCGGGGCCGAGTGAGTTATGGACCCGGAACGCGCCGGCAATGATGCGGGAGGTCAGGTCCTGATGGGAGAGCATGGAAGGTCTCCTGAATGGGGTGTGGATGAAGTGTCGGGATTACGTCTGTGATGTCACGACGTCTGGATGAAATGTGATGAACTGCGATAGGAACGGCTTGGGGGGATAAAGGACGGTAAAGGAGGATGAATTGGCGTGAGGCGGAACGGAGAGTGACATCGGAGAGGTGTGAAATGCTGCCTCCTGTGCGAACACCGCTGCGCCGCCGACCGCACCGCCGGCCCCGCGGGCCGCTGCCACGCCGGCGCATTCCCGCGCACGTTCGCCGCCCTCACCGAGTATGCTGAGGAGGACTTCCTCAACCCGGCGTTCGCCGTGAGCCTCAGCGGATGCAACTTCCGATGCGCCTTCTGCATCACCGGCCGGGACAGCCAGGACGCTTCGCGCGGCGGGGCCGCGGACGTGGCGACGGTCGCGGCGCAGGCGCGCGCGGCGGTGGCGGCGGGAGCGCGGTCGGTCGTGATCCTGGGCGGCGAGCCGACGATCTTCCTGCCGTGGCTGGAAGAACTGTCGGCGGCGCTGCGGCCGCTTCCCTGCCCCCTCGCGCTCAAGACAAACCTCTGGGTGACGCCGGAAGCGCTGGAGCGGTGCCTGGCGGCGTTCGACGTGATCCTCGCGGATTTCAAGTTCGGGACGGACGCGTGCGCGCGGCGGCTGGGCGCGCCGGTGCCGTACGGGCGGATCGTGCGGAGGAACCTGCGGCTCTGCGCGGGGCGGCGGCGGACGGTCGTGCGGCACCTGGTGATGCCGGGGCACGTCGCGTGTTGCGCGCGGCCGGTGGCGCGCTGGGTGCGGCGGCAACCGGGGCTGGAGCTGGCGATCCGGGATCATTTCGTGCCGGCCTGGCGCGCGGACCGCGCGGGACTCGGGCGCACCACGACGGAGGCCGAGTCGACGGCTTCGGCGCGCCTCGCCGGGGAATCCGCATGAGCGACGCCCCCCGCCTGCACGTGGACCCCCGCGGCCGCGTCATTGTCGAAAACGCGACGGCGGAGATCATGGAAGCGCTCGCGGCGCTGAAGTGGTCCGGCACCGCAGGCTCGGGAATCCGCGTCGCGGCCTCGCCAACCCGCCCTCCCGCGTACCCGCCGCCCCGCGCACCCCATCGGAGGCCTCACACCGTGCCTGACCCCACACGCGACCAGATCGAGCTCCTCATCCGTGCCCGATACCCGATCCTCTACCTCGTGTCGTGGGAGGAAACGCGCGTCCGCGACCTCGTCATGGAGATCGCGAAGAAGCGGAACAAGAAGCTGTTCGAGTGGTCGGTCACGGCGGGAATCACCCCCGCCGGCACACCGATCCAGTCCGAAAAAGGCCGCTCCCCCGCCACCCGCGACCCCCTCGTCGCCCTCGATCACATCATCGAGCAGCTGGAGCCCGCCCTTTACGTCCTCCACGACTTCCACCCCTTCCTCCAGAAGAACAACTTCGCCGTCATCCGCCGGCTCAAGGAAATCGCGATCCACTTGCGCAACTCGTTCAAGACGGTGCTCATCGTCTCGCCGGTGATCGAGATCCCGCCCGAGCTGGAGAAGGAAATCACGGTCGTGGACGTGCCGCTCCCCGGCACCCCCGAGATGTCCGGGCTCCTCGACCGCATCGTGGACGAAGTCAACGAGGCCCAGAAGATCAAGATCGACCTCCCGCCCTCCGACCGCGAGGCCCTTCTCAAGGCCGCCCTCGGGCTCACCCTGACCGAGGCCGAGAATGTTTTCGCCAAGATCATCGTGCAGGACGGCCGGCTCGACGCGGGGGACGTGACGTCGGTGTTCGCGGAGAAGCGGCAGGTTCTGCGGAAGACCGGGCTGCTGGAGTACTACGAGTCGCAGGAGGAGTTCGGGAGCGTCGGCGGCATGGAGCACCTCAAGGAGTGGCTCCGGAAACGCCAGGCGGCTCTGTCGGACAAGGCGCGCGACTTCGGGCTTCCGCCGCCGCGCGGCGTGCTGCTGCTCGGCGTGCAGGGGTGCGGGAAGTCGCTGTGCGCGAAGGCGGTGTCGGCGCTGTGGAAGCTGCCGCTGCTGCGGCTCGACGTGGGGCGGATGTTCGGGAGCCTGGTCGGGTCGAGCGAGGAGAACATGCGGCGGGCGATCCGCATCGCGGAGAGCGTCGCGCCTGCGATCCTGTGGGTGGACGAGATCGACAAGGCCCTCGCGGGGAGCGGCGGGTCCGCTTCCACGGACGGCGGCACGACGTCGCGCGTCTTCGGGACGCTGCTGACGTGGCTCAGCGAAAAGACGGCGCCGGTCTTCGTGATCGCGACGGCCAACGACATCTCGCAGCTCCCCCCCGAGCTCCTGCGCAAGGGACGCTTCGACGAGATCTTCTTCGTGGACCTCCCGACCGAGGACGAGCGCCGCGAGATCCTGCGGATCCACCTGTCGCGCCGCGGCCGCAAGGAGGGGGCGTTCGACCTGCCGGCGCTTGCGGCGGCCTCGAAGGGGTTCAGCGGCGCGGAGCTGGAGCAGGCGGTGGTCGCGGGGATGTTCGACGCGTTCAGCGCCGGGCGCGAACTCCAGACCGGGGACGTCGCCAGGGAGCTGGCGGCGACCGTGCCGCTGTCGCGGACGATGGAGGAAGGGCTGGCGAAGCTGAGGGCGTGGGCGGACGGGCGGGCAAGGCCGGCGGGGGTGCGCGTGGAGGGCGCAGAGGGGGGAAAGAGACGCCTGGAGTTCTGAGACGGGCGTCGCGGGAACGGCGTGAGCGGGCGGGCCGGGCGGCATCAGAGGGGCGGAGCGGAACACGATGCGAAACTACGAAGTCGTCCACGACCACAAGACCGGGAAGATGAAGGTCGTCTCCTGGGAGGAGCGGAACGACCCGTTCGCCCGCGAGGCGATCCGGGCGCAGACCGTCGAACGCCGGGCGCGCGTCGCCTCCCTCAAGGCCTGGTGGGTCGCCCTCCGCTACGCCTGGCGCGACCGCGCGCAGCGGATGCGCATCGTCGGCCACGCCCTGTTCTTCGCAGGGCTCCTCGTCTTCCCGCTGGGATACGCCGTCGCGGTGGCTGCCGCCTCGCTCCTCAAGGGGATCACGGACGAGTCCACGGGCATTGTCGTCGGCGGTGGAGTCCTCGCCCTCATCGCCTTTCTGATCGCGCTCGCGCTGCTCCGCCATGTGGGGCGCGCACTTTTCCGGAGGTGATCCATGGGCGCGTGCGTCGTGCTGGCCCCCGTCATCGCGGCCGCCTGGCCGGCCGTCAGCGCCAGCGTCCTCGGCGCCGCCACGGCGCTCGGGTTCGCCGCCGCGGTCCCGAAAACGCAGGAGGCGGTGAAGGAAGAGAAGGTCGGGCTCGAGATCGAGGGCGCCGCTTCCGTCGCCGGCGGCCTCGGGCGCGACGAGCGGCTCTCGTTCGCGAAGGACGGCGTGACGCTGACGTTCTCGCGGGACGCGCGCGGCGGGTGCGCGGTGGACGTGCGCGGGGCGGGCCGGACGCGCGCGGAGCTCGAGGCGCTCGGGCGCGAGTTCGCGGGGCGCGTCGTGCAGCAGTACGCGTACAACCAGGTGATGCAGGAACTGTCGAAGCGGAACTTCGCGGTCGTCTCGCAGGAGGTCGGCAGCGACCGGACGATCCACGTGCAGGTTCGGAGGTTCGCATGACTCCCGAGGAAATGGACATCGAGGTGGCGAAGGACGGGAAGGTGATGGTGCACCTGAAGGGAGTGAAGGGGCGGCGGTGCGTGGAGTTCGTGGAGTGGCTGGCGGCGGCGGTGGGGCGCGCGGAGGACGTGAGGATGACGTCAGAGCACTACGAGCCGGACGTCGTCGTGCGGATCGACGCCACGGGGCGCGCGGCGCGCTGATCCGGTGGGCTGCCCCCGCTGCGGGTTCTTCAACATGCCCGGCACGGCCGCGTGCGTCGCCTGCGGGACCGCGCTCGCGCCGGCCGCGGCGGTCGCGGTCGCGACGGAGCCGCCGCGCGCGACGGCATGGCAGAAGCGCGTGAGGCGGGCGCGCAAGACGCTGCTGGGGACGGACGTGCCGGTCGAGGGGCACGCGCCGCGCGCCGCGCTCGCAGCGGCCGGGATCGTCCCTGGGCTCGCGCTCTGGGCGCAGAGGCGTTACCTCCTCGCCGCCGGCATCGTCGCCGCCTGGGCCGTGGCGCTCGCGGCCGCCGCCTGGTTCTTCGGCCATGCGCTCGGCACCGCCGCCCTCGCCGTCGCCATCGGCCTGCATTACGCCGCGTCCATGCTCCCCTGGCGCTCCACGCTCGCGACGCTCGGCCGCCGCGACGCGCTCTTCGCCGCCCTCGTCCCGTACGCCCTGCTCGCCGCCCTCTACTGGCCCGCCCAGAGCTTCGCGGGCCGCTGGATCGTCCCGGTCCGGTTCGCAGCCGACGCCCCGCCGCACATCGCGCGCGGCGACACCCTGCTCATCCGCCGCATTCCTGCCGATGCCATGCCCTCCCCCGGCGCCCTCGTCGCCCTCCGCCAGCGCCCGACCGGCGGCGGCGTCATCGTGGATCGGGTTCTCGGCCTCCCCGGCGACCTCATCGAGCTGTCCAAGGACGGCTGGAAACGCAACGGGGTCCCTCTCGGCCCCGATGAACGCCCCCTCGTCGCAGGCCCCGTCCCGACCCACATCCGCCTCGTCGTCCCGCCAGACGGACTCTTCGTCTGGCCCTCCGTCAACCTCCGCGTCTACGGCAACGCGCCCGTAGACCCCGCCTTCGGCATCCAGCGCCGCGAAAACCTCCTCGGCGTCGCCTGGCGCGTCGCCGCCCCTTTCTCGCGCCGCGGACCCGTCGAGGCGCGATAATCGACCCATGGGCCGCTTCTCCAACCTCGAATTCGAAGGCCGAGAGGACCGCCGCGAAGAGCGGCGCGCCGAGGAGAGCCCGCGGGACGAGAAGTACTACCTTGCGATGGCGCACGATTCGTTCCGCGACGGGAAGTTCGAGGACGCGCTGCGCTACTACTCGCGGTCGCTGGAATTCGACGCGAAGCTGGCGGACGCCTGGCTCGGGCAGGTGCAGGCGCTGATCGAGCTGGAGGAGGCGAACGAGGCGCGGGTGTGGGCGGACAAGGGGCTGGAGCAGTTCCGCGACCACGCCGAGCTGCTGGCGGCGAAGGGCGTGGCGTGCGGGCGGCTGGGCGACCTCGACAAGGCGGCGGCGCTGTCGGACGCGTCTCTTGAGCAGAAGGGGGAGTCGGCGTACCGCTGGCGGGCGCGCGGGGACGTGCTGATGGCGCGGCGGGACCGGAACGAGGAGTTCTGCTTCTCGAAGGCGCTGACGGCGGCAGGTCCGAAGGACGCCTGGGAGCCCCTGGCAATCGGGCGCGTGTACCTCCACTACGGGAAATGGGCGCCGGCGGTGCGGCACCTCGAGGCTTCGGTGGACCGCAACCGGCAGAGCGCCTTTGCGTGGGTCGAGCTGGGGCGCGGCCTCGAGAAGCTCGGGATGGCCGAGCGCGCGCGGCAGGCCTACTCCAACGCGAGGGACATTGACCCCACGCGCCAGGGCGCCAACCCTTCCCGCGTCGAGGAGCCCGGCCTCCTCGCGCGCCTCTTCCGCAAACTCCTTCGTCGCTGAGGCCCCATGAGACTCTCCCCCGCCGCTGCGAAGTTCGCCGTGGAAGCCGGTCCCGGCATCGGTGAGAATGGCGGGTCCATGAGCATCGACGGGATCCTGCAGGCCGCGCGGAAAGCGGGCGCGAGCGACGTGCACGTCATCGCCGGGCTGCCTCCGACGTTCCGCGTGAACGGCGAGATCTTCCCGATGAAGGCGGACGTGCTGGGGGAGGCGGAGGCGGAGCGGCTGGTGCGGGAGCTGGTGACGGAGCGGCAGTGGGCGGAGTACGAGCGGGACTGGGAGCTGTGCGTGTCGGCGACCCGGGAGGGGATCGGCCGGATGCGCGTGTCCGTCTACCGGCACTCGGGGCGGGCGGAAGCGGCGATCCGGCTGGCGCACCTGGAGCTCCCGACGGCGGAGCAGCTCGGGCTTCCGCGCGTCGTAGACGAGATGACGCGACGCGCCTCGGGGCTGGTGCTGATCACGGGCCCGACGGGCGCGGGCAAGACGACGACGCTGAACTACATGGTCGGCCTCATCAACCGCGAGCAGCGCGTGAAGGTCGTGACGATCGAGGACCCCGTCGAGTACGTCCACACCGCGCAGAAGGCCGTCGTCGTCCAGCAGGAGGTCCACACCGACGTCGTCAGCTACCCGCGCGCCCTCCGCCACGTCCTCCGCCAGGACCCCAACGTCATCGTCATCGGCGAAATGCGCGACCTCGAGACGATCGAGACCGCCCTCCAGGCCGCCGAGACCGGCCACCTCGTCATCGCCACCCTCCACACCCCCTGGGCCGACCACACCATCGAGCGCGTCGTCTCCGTCTTCCCCGCCGAGCGCCAGAACCTCATCCTCGCCCAGCTCGCCGGCTCCCTCCAGGGCATCGTCGGCCAGCTCCTCCTCCCCCGCGCCGACCGCAAGGGCCGCGTCCTCGCCACCGAAATCCTCGTCACCAACAACGCCGTCCGCAACGTCATCCGCGAGGGCAACGCCCATATGCTCCCCTCCGTCATGCAGACCTCCGCGCGCGAGGGAATGAAACCCATGGACTCCTCCCTCCAGGACCTCTACGCCCGCGGCGTCATCACCTGGGACGTCGCCACCAGCCACGCCCGCAACCCCGGGGCGTTCAAGAAGGGCGGGAAGCAGGACGCCTAGGCGCGACCGCCCGTTGCCCCGGCGCGCCCGGCGTGCTTGAATCCCGCCGGGCGGATCCCCCGGAGCCGGTCCGGGACTCCCCCCGCCGACCCGCCCGGCGCGCGGAGACTGGATTCCCCGGGAACCTCCCAACCACTCCCGCATGTTCAAGAGCATCCGCGCACGCTTCATCACGCTCTTCGCCGCCCTCGTCCTGGCGCCGATCGCGCTCCTTTCCGCCCTCACGTCCTTCGCTACCCGCAACCTGGCCGACGAGTCGCTTGCGGAGTACGAGAAGTCCCTGACTGACCGCACCCGCTCCGAGATCACCGAGAGCGTGCGCGAACTCGCCCGCCTCGAGGACCGGACGCTCGGCGCCTTCGAGCGCCGCGCCGCCGCCATGGCCGGCCAGGCGGCCCAGATCTTCCGCGCGCGGGCGTCCCTCCCCGCCGAACGGCCGGCGTGGATCCGGGAAGGCTACCGTCCGGACTTCGTCGGATGGCTCGCCAATTCCCAGTCCCGCTCCAGCCTCTGGATCCCCCGCATGAAGGACGGCCCTTCCTTCGACACGGACCTCGATGTGTTTGCGGGCGTCGAGAGAATCCTCGCCAACGAGCCCCGCGGCGAGGGCATGACCCAGTGGTACGCCATCCACCGGAGCGGCATGGCACTCCTGGTCCCGGGGCCACCCGACATCCCCATCGACGAGTCCTTCGACCCCCGAAGCGGCATCTTCTACGAGCCCGCGACGCCGGCGCGGAATCCGTCGGGCGGGGTCGTGTGGACCCAGGTCTATAACGACCCGGTCGGGAAGGGCGTGATGATCTCCTGCCTGGCCCCGATCGGCGGGGACGCTGAATTCGAGGGAATCATCGGCATCGACCTGAGCGCGGAGGATTTCCGCGTCGAGCTGGAGCAGGCAGGCGGACAGTGGGACTACGCCTTTCTCCTCGACGGCCGCGGGGCCGTCCTTCTCGTAAGCCCGGCCGGGTATCCCGACTTCGGCGTCTCCGCGCCGGGCGGAATCGTGGAGAAGGCGCTCGAGTGGAAAGTCGACGGCATTCCCGACCTCCGGCTGCGCGAGGCCTGCCTCAGGCTGGGCCATCGCGACCAGGGCCTCGAGACCGTCTCCTTCGGCGGTCGCGACCGCCTCATCGCCCACCGCCGCCTCCAGTCCACCGGCTGGATCCTCGGCCTCGTCGCCAGCCCGGACCGTTTCCTCCAGCCCGCGCGCGCCATGCGCGCCACCCAGGAAAGCCTGCACCGCCGCTACCTTCTCTTCATCCTGACCTTCATCGCCATCCTGCTCAGCTCCTGCTTCCTCTTCGCCTGGTTCCTCGGACGCACCGTGACCCGGCCGCTCCGCCGCCTCTCCGACGCCGCTCGGGCCATCGGCGCGGGCGGGCCCGAGTCGCAGATCGCCCCGGACAGCCCGGACGAGATCGGGACGCTCGCCGTCACGCTTCGGCAGATGGTGCACGACCGCGAGGAGGCTCAGCGGTCGATCGCCGAGAACCAGAAGCTGGCGGCGCTGGGCGGAATGGCGAGCGGGATCTGCCACGAGTTGAACAACCTCCTGGCGCCCATCCTGGGGTTCGCGCAGGTCCTGGGCCGCGGCCCTCTGACGCCGGACCAGCGCGCCCAGGTCGACCGGGTGGAAAAGGCCGCCCGGGCGGCGCGCGAGGTCGTCGGCTCGCTTCTCGACTCCACGCACGAATTGGCAGGCATGCGCCAGCCGACCGACCTGAACGCGGTGGCGCGGGAAGCGGTGGCGCAGCTGGAAGCAGCGCGGGCGCGGGCCGAGGTGGAGGTGCAGTGGGACCTCGATCCGTCGTTGCCGGCGGTTTCCGCGAATCCCTCGATCGTGCAGCGGGCGTTCTTCAACATTGCCGACAACGCGATCCAGGCGATGGCGCCCTGCGGCCGGGGACGCCGCCTCACGGTGCGCTCGCGGCTCGTCCACGGTACGGAGGCGCCGGCGCGGGCGAAGGACGATCTGCCTCGGCCGTCCGGGGCGCGCATCCAGGTCGTCTTCGAGGACGAAGGCCCGGGAGTCCCCCCGGACCTGCTGAACCGGATCTTCGACCCGTTCTTCACGACCAAGCCCCCCGGGTCGGGAACGGGACTCGGCCTCTCCGTCGCGACCTCGTGCATCCGGAGCCACAGCGGCTCGATCCGCGCCGAGAACCGCCCCGGCGGCGGCGCGAAGTTCACCGTCAGCCTGCCCGTCGCCCAGTCGCCTGCGCCCCGAAGGGCGCCGCTCACCCCCCCGCCGCGCGAGGTCGCCCTGCCGCCGGCCCGTCCGCGGATCCTCGTGGTGGACGACGAGGACTCGATCCGCATCCTCGTGACGCACGCGCTCCGCGAGGACAACGAGGTCACGGCCTGCGACGGCGGCCGCACCGCCATCGAGATGCTCCAGTCACGCGAGTTCGATGCCGTCGTCTGCGACCTCCGGCTCCGCGACGTCACCGGTCGCCAGGTCTACACCTGGATCCGCGCCAACCGGCCGGCCCTCTCGCGCCGCTTCCTCGTCATGACCGGCGATACCCACGGCGACGAGGGACGCACCTTCCTCGAGGACTTCCAGACCCCGTGCGTGACCAAGCCGTTCGACCTCGACGAACTCCGGCAGCGCGTGAGGGAACTCCTCCGCGGCCGCGCGTGATGCCCGGCGCCTACCAGTTCCCAGCCGCCTCCCGAATCTCGTCCCGCGTCGTCAGCCGCTTCCCCACCCCGCCCTCCACATCCCACTCGTAGACGCACGGCGCCTCGTCTCCGGACCCCTGCCACGCCGTCAGGAACGTCTTCCCCGAGCGCAGCCACGAGGGATGCGCCCCACGCGCGTTCCCCACCGGCGCGATCTCCCCCGTCTCCACGTCGTACGCCCGGATCACCCCGTCCGGCGCGTCCAGCAGGATCCGCCGCCCGTCCGGCGACCAGTCCGGATGCCTCGCCCCGTTCAGCGGCACACGCACCTCGCTCGACCCGTCCGTGATCACCAGGTCCCCCTTCGAGTCCGTCACCGCCAGCCGCTTCCCGTCCGGCGACCACGTCGGGTGCTCGCACGCCACGTCCGCCACCGTCCACACCCGCGCGTTCGCACCGTCCGCATCCCGCGATTGGATCGAGTTCAGCGTCCCGTACGCAACCGACTTCCCGTCCGGCGACCACTCCGGCGACCAGCCGGGGCCTCCCGGAAGCGCCCGCGAGTTCTTGCCGTCGATCTGCATTACCCGGACGCGCTCGCCGTCCGCCCACGCCACGTGAAGCCCGTCCGGGGACCAGTCCGGCCCCGCGTCCGTCCCTGTCGAGATCCGCTTCTGCAGCCCCTCGTCGAGGTACACCAGCCAGAACCCCCACTCCCCCTGCACCTTCATCGTGCACGCCAGCACCCGCCCCAGGTTCGACGGCGGCGCGGGCTCCTTGCCGGCGCACGACGACAGCAGGACCGCGCTGATCGCGGCGACGGCGGCTGTACGGCGCATGCCCCCTCCCTCCTGAACCCGTGTGGCCTACACCTTCTTCGGACGCGCCCGTTTCTGCATCTCCTCCGCCAGCGCCACGTACTCCATCTGCAGCTCGCCCAGCGCGCCCGAGAGGAACCGGTCCTCCTCCGCCGTCAGGTTCCCCTTCGTCTTCGTCTTCAGCATCGCCAGCATGTCGATGATCATCCGCGCCTGCGGAATGTCCTGGTACCGCTCGCCCGTCATCGGGTCCGGCACCATCCCCAGCATCATCGTCGCCTGCTGCACGAGCATCGTGACGAGCATCTCGAACGGGCCCCCGCGACGGCGCCCGCCCTGCGGCGGCGGCTCCTCGGGAGCGGGCTGGGAAGGGCCCGCGGGCGTGGCGCCCGCAGGCGCTCCGGCCGCGGGCGCGGCCGCCGGCGCCGCCCCCTTCGCGGGCTGCAGCTTCGCCTTCTCCTCCGCCGCGCGCTTCTTCCAGTCCTCGTCCACCTTCTTCGCCGGCGTCACGCTCTCTTCCGTCATCTCGTCCTCTCCGCATGGTCCAGCGCCGCCTTGATGAACGCCCGGAACAGCGGGTGGGCGGCCGTCGGCTTCGACTGGTACTCCGGATGGAACTGCGTCGCGAGGAACCACGGGTGGTCCTCGAGCTCGATGATCTCGACCAGCTTCCCGTCCGGCGAAGTCCCGCTGATCCGGAACCCCGCCTTCTCCAGCGAGTCGCGGTACGTGTTGTTGAACTCGAACCGGTGCCGGTGCCGCTCGTGCACCACGTCCGCCCCGTACGCCTGCCACGCGCGCGACCCCTTGGACACGTGGCACGGGTACGACCCCAGCCGCATCGTCCCGCCCTTGTCCACCACGTGCTTCTGCGAGTCCATCAGGCAGATCACCGAGTCCGGCCCGCCCGGCGCAAATTCCGCCGAGTTCGCCGCCTTGATCCCGCACACGCTCCGCGCGTACTCGATCGTCGCGCACTGCATCCCCAGGCACAGCCCGAAGAACGGCACCTGCTTCTCCCGCGCCCACTTGATCGCCGCGATCTTCCCCTCCACCCCACGCTCGCCGAACCCGCCCGGCACCAGCACCCCGTGCGCCCCGGCCAGCAGCTTCTCAGCCCCCTGCTTCTCCACGTCCTGCGCGTTCACCTTCCGCAGCCGCACCTTCGCCTGGTTCGCCAGCCCCCCGTGCGTCAGCGACTCCCACATCGACTTGTACGAGTCGTGCACCTCCAGGTACTTCCCCACCACCGCAATCTCCACCGTCCGCGGCGGACTCTTCATGATCTCGACAATCCGCTCCCAAGCGCTGATGTCCCGCTTCCCCGCCTGCAGCTTCAGATGCTGCAGCACCAGCTCGTCCAGCCCCTGCGTCGCCAGCACGATCGGAACCTCGTAGATCGTCGTGTCGACGTCCTTCTCCTCGATCACGTGCGACGGCGGCACGTTGCAGAACAGCCCGATCTTCGAACGCTCCTCCTCCCCGATGTGCTGCTCCGTCCGGCACACCAGGAAGTCGGGCTGGATGCCGATCTCCCGAAGCTTCCCCACCGAATGCTGCGTCGGCTTCGTCTTCATCTCCCCCGACGCCCGCAGGAACGGGATCAGCGTCAGGTGGATGAAGCACACGCTGTCGTGACCCAGCTCCCACCCCATCTGGCGGATCGCCTCGAGGAACGGCAGGCTTTCGATGTCGCCGACCGTGCCTCCCACCTCCGTGATCGCGACGTCCGCCTCTGACGACGCCGCCCGACGGATCGAATCCTTGATCTCGTTGGTGATGTGCGGCACCACCTGCACCGTCTTCCCCAGGTACTCCCCGCGCCGCTCCTTCTGGATCACGTTCAGGTAGATCCGCCCCGTCGTGTAGTTCGATTCCTTCGAGATGCGGGCGTTCGTGAAGCGCTCGTAGTGGCCGAGGTCGAGGTCGGTTTCGGCACCGTCGTTGGTGACGTAGACCTCGCCGTGCTGGAAGGGCGACATGGTCCCGGGGTCGACGTTGATGTACGGGTCCATCTTCTGCATGGACACGCGGAGCCCGCGCGATTCGAGGAGGGTCCCGATGGCGGCGGAGGTGAGACCTTTGCCGAGAGAGGAAACGACGCCGCCTGTAACGAAGATGTGCTTGGGCACTTGCGACCCCAGAAGAGACGTCGGTTGAAGTGGCTCGTTCTGGGGGAGTGATTTTCCCCCGATTGGCCGAAAGTACCAGAGATAACGGAGGTGGTTGGTGGTTTGTGGTTGGTGGTTCGGGCCGGCTGGAAGCCGGAGGCGGCGACGAGCGGGAACCCGGGTCAGTCCGCGGCCGCGTGAGAGTCTTGCACCCGATTTCGAAGGAAGGACGCCGCCAGTTCCTGGTACTCGTCCGAATCCGGCAACGGGCAAAGGCTCAGCGCCTCCAGGAAGGAGGCGGGAGGGAGATACTCATGCGCTTCAACGTAGTGCGTGATCATCTCCGGGGCGATCCACAGCCGACGGCCATCAAGAACGGCGATGTTGCTTGCGCCGTGGCAGCGCTCGCAGATCTCGCAGGTATGCACGCCTGCGAATACGCCCCCGAGGAGTCTCAGCATCGATTCACTCCGTCGGCGAACGAACTCCTTCAATCGCGCCAGGTCTTCGGAGCGGACTTCGCCGCACGGGAAATCGTGCCCTTTGCCCAGCCAGCCGACGGCGAGGATGTCGTCGCCGCTGCGCGGGAGTTGGGTCTCGTGACCAAGATCCGGATCCCACATCAAGGCGTTCCTGTCACGCCCACCCGCCCACCCGCCCACCCGCCCACCCGCCCAC
>JADLHC010000068.1 GCA_020849035.1 Planctomycetia bacterium | reverse complement strand
CGGCGGCGCGGGCGCGCGGCGCGGCCGCGTTCGAGGCGGGGCGGCGCGAGGAGGCGGCCGCGGCGTTTCTCGAAGCGCTGGCGGCGGACCCGTCGGACGACGAGGCGCGCGCGTGGGCGGCAAAGTGCGGGGAGGCGCGGGCGAAGAGGAGCGAGGCGCCTGCGGCGGCCGCGCCCGCGACGGCGGGGGCCGCGGCGGCGCGCGAGGCGACGCGGGCGGGACTCGAGAAGTTCGCCGACGGCGACCTCGAGGGCGCGGCGACTCGGTTCTCCGAGGCGCTTCAGTCCGACCCCGCACGCGCAGACGCCCGGGAGTGGCTCGAAACCTGCCGGGCGCGGCTGCTGGAGGCGGGCGCCGCGCGGGACGCAGCCGGGAAACTGGCCTGGTCCGCCGAAATTCCCGCCGCACAGCCCGCGGCCGTCTCCCCTGCGACGGACCGCCTGTTCCCCTCCGAGCCCGAGCTCCCCCCGGTGAAGGTCGACTCGCTGCTGGCGCCTGCACCTGCCCCGACGCCCGCGCCCGCCGGCCCGCCTGCCCCACCGCCTTCCCGCCCTCCCGCCGCCCTGCCCTTCATCGGCCGCGCCAACACCCTCCAGGCCATGGACCGTGTCCTCGACGAGGCGCCCCGCGGCAAGGGCGCCGTCCTCCTCGTCCGCGGCCGCCCGGGCGGAGGCAAGACGCGCCTCCTCGAGGAGTTCGCCGCCCGCAATTCCTACCGCAATTTCACGTTCATCGAGGCCCGCTGCTCCGGCGACCTCGGCGACTACTTCGGCCCGTGGAAGACCATCACGATCGCCGCCCTCCGCGCCGTCGAAAGCGTCGACTTCCTCGCCTTCACCAGGCTCGCCATGCGCTTCGCCGCCGACTTCGGCCGCTTCGGCGATCCCTTCAGGAAACTGTCCCAGGAGCACGGCCGCCATTTCGACCTGACCGTTTCCGACGCCCGGATGCGCGAGCTGTGCATCGAGCTCCTCACGGCCGTCCTCGACCTGCGGCCGCTGTTCGTGACGCTCGACGGCCTCGAGGTCGCCGACACGGAGACCCTCGCCGTCCTCGAGCGCGCCGCCGTGCTCGCGCGAGAGAAACCGCTCGTCATCGCCGCCGCCGCCTCCCAGTCCGCCGCCGCAGAAACCAACCCGTGGGCGCGCGTCTACCCGCGCCTCCGCTCCGCCCGGCTCCTCAACGAGTTCCTCCTCCCGCGCCTCCCCGACGAGGAACTCCGCCGCTTCCTCGCCCCGCTCTTCGCCCGCAACCTCAAATGGTCCGGCGCAGGCGAAATGCCGCGGGTCGAGGCCCGCATCGCGAGCGAAATCGCCCGCGTCACGGAGGGCGACCTGAAGCAGGCGGAGAAGATCTGCGCGCACCTCGCGGCGACGGGGATGGTGGCGGAGGAAGCGGGGCTGTGGAGGCTGAAGAAGCGCGGCCCTCTGACGGAGGACGACCTGGTGTCGGGGCTGGGGGAGATGCTGTGGGGGCGCTACAAGGCGCTGAACGCTCGGACGGCGGCGATCGTGCGGTGGCTGTCTCTGTCGGAGGACGGGCTGCCGTTCGACGTGCTCGCCGAGGTCTCGGGCTCCGGGCAGCAGGACCTGTTCCATGCGACGCACGAGCTGGCGGCGCAGAAGCTCGTCGGGGAGCAGGACGAGAAGGGGAAGAAGGCGTTCGCGGTGACGTCGCCCGCGCTTCGCGCGCGCGTGTACGGCGAGATCTCCGTGGGCGACCGGCAGTCGATGCACGACCGCGCGGCGGCGGCGCTGGAGAAGCTGGACCGGGCGCACCCGGAGCGGATGGCGGCGGTGGCGCTGAAGGGAACAGTGGCGGAGCGGGCCGTGGAGGGCGTGCACCGCGCGGCGGACGCGGCGCTGGACGCGGGGCGCGCTGCGGAGGCGAAGGGCTGGCTGGAGAAGGCGGAGCCGTGGCTGCCGCGCCTCCGGGGGAAGGCGCACGCCGCGGCGCAGGCCGACCGCCTCGGGCGCGCGCTTCTCGCCCTCGGACAGCCGGACGCGGCGCTTCGCGCCTTCCAGACGGTTCTCTCGGCCGGCCCTGCGCCGGAGCGCGCGACGGGCCTGCGCCTGGATCTCGCCCGGGTCCACATCCTTCTCGGCCGGCGCCGCGAGGCGGCCGACGCGCTGGCGATGGCCGCCGAGAAGCCGAAGGATCGCCGCGACGAGGTCGCGGTGCGCATCCTGCAGGCGCGCCTGGCCCTCATGGCCGACGACCTCGACACCGCGGGCATGCGCCTCGAGGCCGCTCGCCAGGGCGCCGACGCCGCCGGCCTCGCCGGCCCCGCCCTCGCCGCCCTTGCCGACTACCGTTTCACGCGCGGGGACCTCAGACAGGCCGAGGCCGACGCCGCCGAGGCCCTCGAGCGCGGAGGCGCGCCGGAGGCGCTTCTCACCCTCGCCCGCTGCCAGCTCCTCCAGGGGAAGGCGCTGACCGTCGCGGCGCGGCTCGAGAGCGCGATCGAGTCGTGCGGCGACCGCATTCTCGAGGCGGAGCTGCGCGCGCTCCTCGTGCACTCCCGGGTCGGGGCGGCGCGCGGCCCGGCGGCGCGCGAGCAGGCGGCGCTGGCGCTGCAGGCGGCCGCGCACACGGGCGCGCCCGCGACCACGGCCCGCGCCGCCCTCGCCGCGGCCGCGGCCGACTTCGCCGCCGAGGACTACGACGCCTCCGTCGAGCACGCCGCCGCGGCCCAGGCGGCCTTCGACCGGTGCGGGAGCCGGAGCGGGCTCGCGCGGGCGGCGATCGCGCTGGGCGAGGCGCACTCGGCGTCGGGGGACCCCGCGCGGGCCTCGCAGTACTTCGACCTCGCCGCCCCGGCGGCCACCTCTCCCGAGCTCGCGGTCCTCCTCAACGTCGCGCGCGCCGAGAACGCCCTCCGCGCCGGCCGCCAGGCCGAGGCCCGCCCCGTCTTCCACGCAGCCCTCGAGAGCCTCGGCCCCCGCCGGCCGGACCCAGGCCTCGTCGGCCGCGTCTACCACGGCCTCGCCGAGTGCCGCGCACGCAACGGCGACCGCGAAGGCGCCGCACGGAACTTCGCCCGCGCCTTCAAAGCCCTCCGGGAATCGGAGCTCGCACTCCCCTTCGCACACGCCCGCGCCGCCTGGGCCGCCGTCGTCGCTTCCTCGCCCGGCACGCGCGAGGAAGCGCGGGAGGCGGCGGAAGCGGCGGAGGAGGCCGCAGCGGCGCTGCAGGCGGCCGGGGCGCGCGCCGCGGAGGCCCGCGCCCGCGAGGCGGCCGGGAAGCTCCGCGCG
>JADLHC010000067.1 GCA_020849035.1 Planctomycetia bacterium | reverse complement strand
TCCGAGCGCAACCTCGAGTCGACCGTCGCCTCGCCCTGGGGCAACCGGCAGCCCGAACCCCACTTCGACCGGGTCGATCGCATCTACCAACTCGCCCTCACTCCGCAGCACCGCTCCCCGTTCGATCCCCCGGCCGAGCTGAATCCGGCCGAAGCCGACAAGACCGCCGAGAAGCCGGCCGAGAAGTCCCCCGAGACGCCCGCACCCGACCCGGAGGCGAAGCCGGCCGCGTCGGCCGGTGCCACTCCGCCCGAACCGGGGCCGGGCGCGAAGAAGGATGCCCGATCCGCTCCGGCCCGGGATTCCAAGGCGCCGCCCGTCGTGAACATCGAGTTCGCCGGGCTGGAGCAGCGCCAGTGGGAGGTGCCCGTCCCCGCCGGCAACCTCGGCCGCCTCACCGTCACCGACAAACACCTCTTCTACACCGACCGCGGCGGCGGCCCCAACGCCCGAACCCGCCTCGTCGCCGTCGAAATCAAGCCCAAGGACGTCGAGACCAGCACCGTGCTCGACGACATCAAGTCGTATCGCCTTTCCCACGACCGGAAGAAGCTCGCCGTCCTCAAGGCCGAGCCCGGCGCCCGGACCGATGCGGTCTATGTCTTCGACGCCGGCGCCAAGGCCCCCGACAAGCTCGACAAGGCCCGCGTCGACCTCTCCGGCCTCAGGTTCTCCTATTCGCCGCGCGAAAACTGGCGCCAGATCTTCACCGACGCCTGGCGGCTGCACCGCGATTACTTTTACGACAAGGCCATGCACGGTGTCGACTGGCCCGCCAACCTCGCGAAACACCTGCCCCTGGTCGACCGCGTGACCGACCGCGCCGAGCTCAACGACCTCATCGCCTACCTGATGAGCGAACTCTCCGCCCTCCACACCGCGGTGCGTGGTGGCGACACGCGCGAGAGCCCCGACGACATCGCCCTCGGCTTCCTCGGCGCCCGTCTCGAACGCGACGCCGCCGGCGGCGGCTGGCGGATCGCGCGGATCCACCGCGGCGATCCCGATTACCCGAAGACGCTCTCCCCGCTCCAGCGCCCCGGCCTCACTGTGAAGGAAGGCGACGTGATCGAGGCCATCAACGGCGTGTCCACCCTCGAGGTGCCGCACCCCGGCGCCTTGTTGCGCCAGAAGGCCGGTCGCCAGGTGCTCCTCCGCCTCAAGCCCGCCAGCGGGGGCCCTGCCTCCGAGGTCGTGGTGACTCCCCTCGGCGCCACCGCCGCGCAGAACCTCCGGTACGACGATTGGGAGCTTTCCCGCCGCGCCCGCGTCGAGGAAGCCGGGGCCCGGAGGATCGGCTACGTCCACCTTCGCGCCATGGGCACTTCCGACATCGCCCAGTGGGCCCGCGATTTCTATCCCGTCTTCGACCGCGCCGGCCTGATCCTCGATCTCCGCCACAACCGCGGCGGCAACATCGACAGCTGGGTGCTCAACCGCCTCCTCCGCAAGGCCTGGATGTTCTGGGCCCCGCGCGATGGCGAACCCTATTGGAACATGCAGGGCGCCTTCCGCGGCCATCTCGTCGTCCTGATCAACGAGTGGACCTCGTCCGATGGCGAGACCGCGGCCAACGGCGTGCGCCGCCTCGGCCTCGGCACGCTGCTCGGCACCCGCACCTGGGGCGGCGGAGTCTGGCTCCGCAGCGCCAACGGTCTCGTCGACAAGGGCATCGCCTCCGCCGCCGAGTACGGCACCTACGCCCCCGAGGGCCAGTGGGTCGTCGAAGGCCACGGCATCGATCCGGACATCGTCGTCGACAACCTCCCGCACGCGACCTTCCAGGGCCAGGACGCCCAGCTCGACGCCGCGATCCAGCTGCTCCGGGAGAAGATCGCCGCGGAACCGCGCCCGGTGCCGCGCCCGCCCCCCTACCCGAACAAGGCGAAGTGACCGGCGGCCGCGCCCCGGGGCCGATCCCCGGGCCCCGCCTCCCGCCGGGCCGCCAGGCCACCCCTCGCCGGCCCCGCCACCAGACGGGTTTTCCGCCGGCCGGGCGCGATTCAGGCTGGCAAATGAACCAAATGGTTACTTAAACGCGCACGGTTTTTCCCGCCCGCCGCCTCCTCCTCCGCCCTGCCCATCTCCTCCGGACCCATGCCCAAGAAAAAGCCGTCCCCCCCCGCCGCCGCCCGCCGCCCGCGCCGCCCCGCGGCGCAAAAGCCCGCCGGGCCCGTTACCCCGCTCCTCCGGGAAATCTTCGCCCGCACGCGGCGCCCGGACTTCCAGCGCTACCTCGCCGATCTGCTCCTCGAGATCTGCCGCTTCGACACCACGCCCAATCCCGACGTCGGGGTCATGCGCGAGCGGGAGGACGCCTGCTTCCGCGTCCTCGAACGGGAACTCGCCACCCTCGGCTTCGCCGGCGCCCGCGCCGAGCGCCGCGCCATCAACCCGGCGATCGAGGAGCATCGCAACTTCTCGCTCCTGCATTTCACCAAGACTCCGGAGCGGCCCGCCGGCCTTTCCGCCGCGGAGACCTACCGCGACCGCCACAACCTGCTCTACCTCATCCCGGGTACCAACGCCGCCGCCCGCGGGCAGTCCGTGGCGGTCAACGCCCACATCGACGTCGTCGCCCCGTTCTTCCCGCCCCGCCTGAAGGACGGCATCGTCTCCGGTCGCGGCTCCTGCGACGACAAGGGCCCGGTCGTCGCCATCATCGCCGCCCTGAAGGTGCTCGCCGCCGTCATGCCCGCGGCCGGCCTGAAGTGGAACCGCAATGTCACCGGCATGTTCGTGATCGAGGAGGAGACCGGCGGCAACGGCTCCCTCTCCCTCGCCATCGATCGCGACCTGCGGAAGCTCTACGACTCCATCATCGTCAACGAATGCGCCGGCCTGCAGATCTACCCCGCCAACCGCGGGGCCGTCTGGTACAAGGCCGCCCTGCGCGTCCCGGCCGGGGTGTCGCCGTTCGAGCTTTCGGCCTTCATCCACGAGGAGATGGAAAAGGAGGGCGTCGCCATCCGCGCGGAAAGCCGCCATCCGCTCTTCCCCCAACGCCCCGTCCAGACCTGCCACGGCATCATCGGCCCCTTCGGCGAACACCCCAGCCGCATCTGCGGCCGCGTGCGCTTCACCGTGCAGTTCGGCCGCCGGCCCGACGAGCGCACCGAGTGGCTCGTCCGCGACTGCCTCGAGGCCGGCCTCGCCGCCTACGTCGGTCTCTACGGCGACAAGACGAAGGTCGACGATCCCGCCACCGGCCGGCCGATGGTCGCCCGGCACTACGACTTCCAGCGCCGTCCGGGCGGTTTCGAGGTCGTCGTCCACGGGGCCACCGGCCACATGGGCTCCATCCGCGAGCGCGACGGCGCGATCACCAAGTGCGCCACACTCGTCCGCAGCCTCGTCGCGTCCCGCGCCAAGATCGAGGCCGCCGCCGGAAAATCGATGCTCCTCCTGCTCGACGGCCAGCCCGCCGGGGAGACGCTCGTCCTCGAAGGCGGCCAGGGCTTCACCCCCACCCACCACATCGACGACGTCATGGGCCGCATGCGCGCCGCCGCCGAGCGCGGCGCCGAGGCCTGCCTCCGCCGCTTCGGGCGCACGGAGCGGGGCGCCGAGGTCGTGACCGTGACCTACGAGAAGCTCCACAACGTCGCCTTCGACGGCGACCCCGACTCGCCCTCGATGCGGCACGCCATCGCCTCCGCCCGCGCCTGCGGCTTCTGGAAGGAGGAGCCGGTGCGCGGCTGGACGGTCTCCTGCGACTCGCGCCTCTTCGCGATGGAATACCCGGGCATGGACGTCCTCACCTTCGGGCCCGGCGAGCTCGCCGTCGCCCATTCCGACAGCGAACACATCCGCCTCGACGACGTCCGGCGCGCCGCCGAGTTCCTCGCCGTCTTCCTGCTGCGCCAGACCGGCACCGCCGTCTTTCCCGGGCGCACCTGACCCCGCCCTCCCCTCCCCGTCCCTCCTCCCGGCTTTCCTCCATGAAAACCCAACTTCGCACCGGCATCATCGGCGTCGGCGCCGTGGTGCGCGAAATCTACCAATACCTGTACTTCCGCAGTCACTACTCGGACCTGCTCGACCTGCGGGCGGTGGCCGACCCCAACGCGGAATACCGCAACTGGTTCTGCGACCTCGCCGGCATCCCGCCGGAGCGGCGCTTCGCCGACTACCGCGAGATGCTCCGCCAGGTCGAGCTCGACGCCGTCCAGGTCAACACCCCCGACCACCTGCACTGCGCCCCGACCGTCGCCGCCCTCGACGCCGGCCTCGACGTCATCGTGCCCAAGCCCACCGCGGCCACGATCAAGGACACCCACGCCATGATCGCCGCCGCGCGGCGCTCGGGCCGCTTCCTCGGCATCGACTTCCACAAGCGCGAGGATCCCCGTTTCAAGGAGGCCGAGGCGCGGTATCAGAACGGCCGCTACGGCACGCTCCAGACCGCCGTGTTCTACATGATCGACAAGCTCCTGGTCGCCGATCCGAACCACTCGCCCCGGTTCTTCGCCTCCGCCGACTTCGCCGAGAAGAACACCCCGATCTCCTTCCTCACCGTCCACATGGCCGACGCGCTGATGAAGGTCGTGAACCTCGTCCCCGTGCGCGTCCGCGCCACCGGC
Source organism: Planctomycetia bacterium (assembly GCA_020849035.1). Classification (GTDB taxonomy): domain Bacteria; phylum Planctomycetota; class MHYJ01; order WSZJ01; family WSZJ01; genus WSZJ01. Next base: position 231 of record JADLHC010000067.1, on the reverse strand, counting down.
TACGCCCAGAAGCTGCCTTCGCTCCAGCCCATCGCGGTTCAGGGCTACGACACCGTCGACACCGAGGTCGTCTTCCAGAATGGCGCCACCGCCCACATCATCACCGGCTGGGCCGTGCCCAACTCCGCCCACGCCACCACCGTGCAGTCCGGCCGCCTGCTCTGCACCGACGGCGTGATCGACCTCGGGCTCGACCAGCCGGGCCTCCGCGAGATTCACCGCGACGGCATC
>JADLHC010000066.1 GCA_020849035.1 Planctomycetia bacterium | reverse complement strand
GAGCGATCGCGAGTGACCGGATGTTCCATTCCGAAACGGAACGCGCTGCACCAGTTTCTGGCCTGTCGCCGTGCCACCTCGACACCAGTTCCTTAGTCCTTATCTGGCAATGGGTTATAGGCTCGCTACGACCGCAGGCCGCTTCTCCCCTATCGGGCCCCAACTTTGCATTCTCCCCACCTGCACCTTGATCAGCATCCAGTTTCGTGCCCTGGGTGTCCATTTCCCTCCCTCACTACCCTGATCCTTTCAGCCACCCAGGGCACTTTTTTCTCACCACAGTCCCCCTCAAGCGAGATCCCGCCCGGTTGACGACCTCGCTCGAGGGGGATACTCTTTTCATCCCCATGCCCTTCTCGCCCATCCCAGAAGTCCTCGAAGACATCCGCAACGGGCGCATGATCGTCCTCGTGGACGACGAAAACCGGGAAAACGAGGGCGACCTCTGCATGGCGGCCGAGTTCGCCACCCCGGACGCCATCAACTTCATGGCCCGCTTCGGCCGCGGCCTCGTCTGCCTCGCCCTCACCGAGGAACGCTGCCTCACACTAGACCTGCCCATGCAGGTCTCCCGCAACACCTCCCGCTTCGAGACCGCCTTCACCGTCTCCGTCGACGCCGCCACCGGCATCACGACCGGCATCAGCGCCGCCGACCGCGCCCGCACCATCGAGTTCTGCCTCCGCAAGGACGCCCGCCCCGCCGATCTCGTCCGCCCCGGCCACGTCTTCCCCCTCCGCGCCCGCCGCGGCGGCGTCCTCGAGCGCGCCGGCCAGACCGAGGGCGCCGTCGACCTCGCGCGCCTCGCCGGCCTCCAGCCCGCCGGCGTCATCTGCGAGATCATGAACGACGACGGCACCATGGCGCGCCTCCCCCAGCTCGTCGAATACTGCGCCAGGCACAAGCTCAAGCTCGCCAGCGTCGAGGCCCTCATCGAGCACCGCCGCCACACCGAGAAGCTCATCGAGAAGGTCGCCGTCGCCGACATGCCCACCCGCTTCGGCACCTTCCGCGCCCACCTCTACCGCTCCCTCACGGACGAGTACCTGCACATTGCCCTCGGCGCCGGCGGCGTCGGTGATCCCGGCCCCGACGGCCGCTCCGCCTCCCAGCCCGACCCCGTCCTCGTCCGCGTCCATTCCGAGTGCCTCACCGGCGACATCTTCGGCTCCCTCCGCTGCGACTGCGGCGACCAGCTCCAGTCCGCCCTCAGGCAGATCGCACAGGCCGGCAAGGGCGTCCTCCTCTACATCCGGCAGGAAGGCCGCGGCATCGGCCTCGAGAACAAGATGAAGGCCTACGCGCTCCAGGACCAGGGCCAGGACACGGTTGAAGCGAACACCTCGCTTGGCCTGCCGCCGGACCTGCGCAATTACGGCATCGGTTGCCAGATCCTCACCGACCTCGGCGTGCGCAGGCTCCGCGTGCTCACGAACAACCCCAAGAAGCTCGTGGCGCTCCACGGCTACGGCCTCGAGATGGTCGAGCGCGTCCCGATCGCGATCCCGCCGAACCCCGCCAACGCGCGCTACCTCAGGACCAAGAAGGACAAGATGGGCCACCTCCTCGGGGACGACGACGGACCGTGACCCGCGCCCTCACCGTCGCCGGCGTCACGTTCGGGGGAAAGGCCCTGCCCCTCATCGCCGGCCCGTGCGTCATCGAGAGCGAAAAGCACTGCCTCGCGATCGCGGAGAAGCTGGCGAGGATCGCGCGGCGCGCGAAGACGCCTCTGGTCTTCAAGAGCAGCTACGACAAGGCCAACCGCACGTCGCTGGACGGGTACCGCGGCCCCGGGCTCGCCGAGGGGCTGCGGGTGCTGGCGATGGTGAAGAAGCGCCTGGGGCTGCCGGTGCTGACGGACGTGCACCAGGTCTCCGAGGTCGCCGCCGCCGCCGAGGTGTGCGACATCCTGCAGATCCCGGCGTTCCTGTGCCGGCAGACGGACCTTGTCGTGGCGGTGGCGAAGAGCGGCCGCGTCGCGAACGTGAAGAAGGGCCAGTTCCTGGCGCCGTGGGACATGAAGAACGTCGTCGACAAGGTCCGCCGCAGCGGCGGACGGGCGCTTCTCACGGAGCGCGGCGTCTCGTTCGGCTACAACACGCTGGTGAGCGATTTCCGCGCGATCCCGGAGATGCAGAAGCTCGGGGTCCCGGTGGTGTTCGACGCGACGCACTCGGTGCAGCAGCCGGGCGGCCGCGGGGCCTCGACGGGCGGTCAGCGCGAGATGGTGCCGGTTCTGGCGCGCTGCGGCGTTGCAGCGGGGGCCGACGCCCTGTTCCTCGAGGTCCACGAGAACCCGGACCGCGCGCCGTCGGACGGGCCGAACATGCTGCGGCTCAAGGACCTGCCCGCGCTGCTGGAACAGCTCGCCGCGATCCGCGCTGCCGTCCGGTAGGGGCGCGGGGAGGCGAGGGCGCGAGGACGCGGGCGAAACGCAGAACGGCAACCGGCGGATCCGATTGCCGTTGGGTTCCGCCCGCGTCCCCGCCCTACCCCCCCGGCAACTGCGCCTTCACCTGGTGCGCGAAGATCCGGTTCCGGTCCGGACCCGCAATCTCCTTGAACGTCACCCCCACCTGGCACCGCCCCGTCGTCTCCTCGATGCTCTCGATCCACCCCACCTCACCCAGCGCCTTGATCGGCTCCGGGTCGTTCGGAAGCAGCAGGTTGATCCCAAGCATCATCCGGTGCGTCAGCAGGTCCGCCAGCCAGTCCAGCCGCGGGATCTTCCCGCTCACCACGCACCCCTGCGCCGAGATCGACGGCACCATGCCCTCGTAGACCTGCTCCTGCTCCGCGTCCTGCCGCGACTTCGAGAGGAACTTGAAGCGCACCTCGATCGGCGTGCGCAGCTTCACCAGCGTCCGTTCGCGTGCTGATTCCACCATGCCGCGAGCGTAGCGGCGCGCGCGGCCCGGCGCAAGGCCCGGGCCCCTCCGCAAACCGGCTTCGCTTCCTTGACTTGCGTTGACGCACCGCGTTAGCGTCCCGCCAGCGAAACAGGAGAGGCCCATGAACGCGGACGACGTGAAGAACGACCTGAGACGCCTGATGCTGGCGGCGGCGGGAGCGGTCGGGCTAGCGGCCGACGAGGCGAAGTCCCTGCTGGACCGGATGGTGAAGCGCGGGGACGTCGCCGAGAAGGACGCGAAGGCGGTCCTGGAGAAGATTGCGGCGTCGCGGCCCGTGGCGGCGACGAAGGAGGCGGCGAGGAAGGCGGGCGCGGCGGCGGGAAGGGGATGGGACGCCGTGCTGTCGAAACTCAACATGCCGAGCCGCGCGGAAATGGAGGAACTGGAGAAGAAGGTGCAGAAGCTCAGCGCGAAGCTGCGGAAACTCGAGAAGGAGGGCGAGTAGCCGATGCGCGAGATCACGCGGTACGCGAACCGGAAGATGTACGACTCGCGGACGAGGGCCTACATCACGCTCGAGGGCGTGGCGCGGCTGGTGGTGAAGGGCGAGGAGGTGAGGGTGACGGACCGGGACACGGGCGGGAACCTGACGGCGGCGGTGCTGCTGCAGGCGATGATGGAGCAGGAGAAGGGGCGGCCGGGGACGTTCGGGCCGGGGGCGCTGGCGGGACTGCTGAAGGGGGCCGCGAAGAAAAAGGGGCGGAAGTAGCGATCAGGCGCCGGGCGCGGCCTCGGCTTCGAGGCGCGCCTGCAGTTCGCCGATCATGCGGGAGTTGGCGCGGAGCTGCGTCCAGCCCGCCGCGAACGCCGCGAGATTCAGGGCGGCGCAGGCGATCGCGGCCGCGCGGTGCGTCTCGAACGACCACACGCCGGTGTGCGCCGCGGCGCCCGTCCAGGCCGTCGCCATCGCGGCGCCGATCGCGGCGAGCGCCCAGGGGAACGTCAGCAGGCGGAACCGGTTGATGCTCGCCAGGTACGGCTTCGCCCACGGACGCTCCTGGATCGCCTCCCGGACCGCCCGGCCCGACCCGATGAGGAAGAAGGCCTGAAGCGTGTGGACGAAGAGCACGGCGACGACCAGTGCGAACCCGGCCGCGACGTGGACCCGCGGCCGCTGCGCGGCGACGCCGAACCCGAGTGCGATCACGGCCGCGAAGAGGACGGTCGTCATCGCGGCCAAAATCGCGTAGTACCGGTGCATCAGAGCTTTTCGCTGACGCTCTTCATCTGCAGGAACAGCCCGAGGTAGTCGCGCCCGCCCGCCTTCGAGTCCGTGCCGCTCATGTTGAACCCGCCGAACGGGTGGACGTCCACCAGCGCGCCGGTGCACTTGCGGTTGAAGTACAGGTTGCCGACGTGGAACTCCTGCCGGGCGCGCTCCAGGCGGGCCCGGTCGCGCGACCAGAGCGCCCCGGTGAGCCCGAACTCCGTCGCATTGGCGATCTCGAGGCCGTGCTCGAAGTCGCGCGCCTCGAGGAACGCGAGGACGGGACCGAAGATCTCCTCGCAGTGGATGCGGGCCGTCGGTTTCACATCCGCCACGATCACGGGCGGAATGAAGTAACCCGCCGCGTTCCACTTCTCGCCGCCCAGCACCACCTTCCCTTCTTTCCGACCGACCTCGACGTACTCGTTGATCTTGCGGAACGAAGCCTCGTCGATCACCGGCCCCATCCAGTTCGCGGGATCGCGCGGCGGGCCCACCGTGATCTTCTTCGCCCGCTCCACGACCCGGTCGAGCACGTCCTTGTACACGCTCTTCACCACGATGGCCCGCGAGCACGCGCTGCATTTCTGACCCTGGTACCCGAACGCGCTGTTCACGATCGCCTCCGCGGCGCCGTCGAGGTCCGCGGTCTCGTCGACCAGGATCGCGTCCTTGCCGCCCATCTCCGCGACGACGCGCTTGAGCCAGATCTGGCCGGGCGCGGGCTTCGCGGCGAGCTCCCAGATGCGCAGGCCGACTTCCTTGGAGCCGGTGAACGTGATGAAGCGCGTGCGAGGGTGCTGGACGATGTGGTCGCCGATGGCGCCGCCGGAGCCGGGAACGAAATTGACGACGCCGGGCGGCATGCCGGCCTCCTCGAGGAGCTCGACGAACTTCGCGGCGATGACGGGCGTGACGCTCGCCGGCTTGAGCACGACGGTGTTCCCTGCGACGGCCGCCGCGGTCGTCATGCCGGCCATGATCGCCAGCGGGAAGTTCCACGGTGGGATCGCGACGCCGACGCCGAGGGGCACGTAGAAGACGTGGTTGTCCTCGCCCGGGTACCGCGTCGCCGGCTGGTCCGCGCCCCAGCGCACGGCCTCGCGGCCGTAGAAGTCGAGGAAGTCGATCGCCTCCGCCGTGTCCGCGTCGGCCTCCGCCCAGCTCTTGCCGGCCTCGAACACCAGCCACGCGCTGAACTCGAACTTCCGCCGCCGCAGCGCGGCGGCCGCGCGCCAGAGGATGCGCGCCCGCGCGGCCGGTTCGAACTTCTTCCACGTCGCGAACGCCTTCTCTGCCTCGGCGATTGCCTGGTCGGCGAGCGCCACGTCGGCCTTTCCGACGGTGCCGACGATCTCGTCCGGCTGCGCCGGGTTGAGCGACTTGATCCGGTCCTTCGTGTCCACTCGCCGGCCGCCGATCACCAGCGGGTAGTGCTTTCCGAGCTGCGACTGCACCGTCTCGATCGCTTTCGCCATGAGCGTGCGGTTGGCGGCGGCGGAGAAGTCGACGAAGGGTTCGTTGCGGAATTCGGTGAGCATGGGCGTTGTCCCTCGAATGGGCCGGCGATTCTAAGTGAGGGGGGAGAAGCGGTCCACGGAGGGAAATGGGACTGAATCTGTCCTGTTTCTCCGTTGCGCCCACGGCCCCCGCCTGCTACCCTCAGGTCACTTCACTCCTCCCTCTAACGGAGACCGGCCATGACCCCCAACAACCCCCAGCCCGCCACCCCGCCCGCCGCCGACGGCTCCTGCGCCTCCAGCGAGTGCGGCTGCTCCTCCGGCGCCGAAAAGCGCTTCCATAAAGACCTCACCATCGGCCAGGCCATGCGCCTCCACCCCCGCGCCGCCGAAGTCTTCATGGGCTTCCACCTCGGCGGCTGCTCGCACTGCGCCATCAGCGAGGAGGAAACCATCGAGCAGGTCTCCATGGGCTACGGCATCCCCACCGACATGCTCATCAACGCCCTCAACTCCCTCTTCGAGTACGACCGCAAGCGCGCCGAAGCCGCCAAGGCCGCCCAGGCCAAGGCCGCCGCACCCCAGGCGTAACGCCCGCCAGGAACCCCCAGGCGGAGCCGCCCCCGCGGCTCCGCTTCTTTTTTTTCGTGTCGCGCCTCTCGACGCCTGTATTCGCGCTCCCTACAATCGCCCCTCCCCATGAAGCTCCGCGTCCTTTTCTTCGCTTCCATTGCCGACGCCGCGGGCGCCCGTTCGCTCGAGGTCGCGGTGGCGGGGCGTGAGACGGTGGCGGACCTTCGGAAGCGGCTGGAGTCGGAGCGGCCGCGGCTGTCGGGGAAGCTGGGAAAGTGCGCGGCGGCGGTGAACACCCAGGTGGTGGATGGGTCGAAGGTGCTGGCGGACGGGGACGAGGTTGCGTTCCTGCCGCCGGTGAGCGGAGGCGTGGCGTGACGAAGGTCGGGCCGGGGAAGATCAGCGTGGAGAGCGCGGTGCGGCGCGTCGGGGACGCGGGCAGCGGCGGGATCGCGGTGTTCCTCGGGGTGGTGCGCGACAACGACCGGGGGCGCGCGGTGACGGCGATCGAGTACCACGCGTACCCGGAGATGGCGGAGGCGGTGCTGGCGCGGATCGAGAAGGACCTGCGGAAGCGCTGGCCGCTGGGCGGCGTGGTGCTGGAACACCGCACGGGCCGCCTGAAGGTCGGCGAGGCGAGCGTGATCGTCGCCGTGAGCGCGCCGCACCGCGCGGAGGCCTTCGAGGCGTGCCGCGAGGGCATCGAACGGATCAAGAAGGAGCTGCCGGTCTGGAAGAAGGAGTTCGGGCGCGGCGGCGCCGTGTGGAAGGAAGAAAACGATCTTCGCCGGGCGAAGGCGCCGCGAGGCCGCCGCCGCCGGGTCCTCGGAGCCACCCGCTAGATGCTGCACATCCTCTGCCGCGCCAAGCTGAGCCGCGCCACGATCACGGCGCTGAACCCCAACTACGAAGGCTCGATCGCCATCGACGAGGCGCTGCTCGAGGCCGCCGGAATCTTCCCGTTCGAGAAGGTGCTCGTCGGCAACATCACGAGCGGTAAGCGCTTCGAGACGTACGTGATCCCCGCGCCGCGCGGCTCGAAGACGATCAGCCTGCAGGGCGGCACGGCGCACTACGGCCTTGTGGGCGACCGCATCATCGCGATGATCTTCGGCATGTTCACGCCTGAGGAGGCGAAGGGGTTCCGGCCGAAGGTGGTGAAGCTGGACGAGAAGAACAATATTGTCGGGACGTCGGCGGTGTAGGGGGTGCGCGGGTGCGCGGGTGCGCGGGTGCGCGGGTGCG
>JADLHC010000065.1 GCA_020849035.1 Planctomycetia bacterium | reverse complement strand
GGGGCGCGGGAGCAGCGGCGCTGCTGAAGCGGATGGCGCGTGACGGCGACGCGCAGGTGCGGGCAGCGGTGGCTTCCGGGATGGGTCGGACCCCGTCGATCGCGGACCTGCGGATCCTCCGCGAATACGCGGGCGACGGGGACGACATGGTCCGCGTGGCAGCGGCGGGCGCGCTGGGGGAGGTGCCGGGGAAAGAGGCCGCGGACGCGCTCTGGGCGTGCGCTTCGGATGCGAGCAACGCCGTGCGGGGCACGGCGCTCGCGGCGCTCGTGCGGCGAGGGGAGAAGGACGCGGTGACCGCCTGGCTGCGGCAGGATCCGCGCAGCGCGCAGCTCCGGACCGAGGTCGCGATCGCGCTCGACCAGGGCGGCGACGCGTCGCAGGCACTCGCGCTTCTCGCGGAAACCGACGGGCTCTCCCGCGAAGGGCTGGCGCTGGCCGGCTGGTGCGCGGTCGAGCTGAAGCTGTGGGACGCCGCCCGCCTGTACCTGCAGCGCGCCTCGCTGGCCGGCGAGCCCCATGCGACCGCCTGGGACTGGGCCGTGCTGGCGCGGGCGCTGGAAGCCGCCCACGAGGGACGCCCCGAGGCCGAAGGACTTCTGCGCGCGGCGGTGGAGTCCGCCGGCGATCCGGCGTTCGCCTCAGGCAACGCGGCGTACCTGCTCGCCGACTCCCTGCTCCTCCCCACCCTTGCCCTCGAGTTCGCCCACCGCGCCGCCGCCACTCCCGACCCCTCCCCCGACGTGATCGACACGCTCGGCTGGGCCCAGCTCCGCGCGGGGCACGCCGCCGAGGCCGAACGCACGCTGCTCTCGATTCGGACTCCCCCGGGTCCGGAAGGCTGGCTCCACCGCGCGGCGGCCCAGGCCGCAAACGACCGCGCCGCTGAAGCGGCGGCCTCGCTTCGTGAGGCCCTCCTGGCCCGCCCCGCCCTCGCCCCGCGCGTCCGGTCGAATCCCCTTCTCGCCCCGCTCCTCCAACGCCCCGAACTGGAGACCTGGAAATGAAGCGCCGCCCGGCCGCCCTCGCCATCCTCCTCCCCGCCCTTCTCGCCGGGTGCATCCAGAACCACGGCCCGTCCGCGACCGAGATCCGATCTCTCGCCGACCTCGACGCCGAGCTGGCGAAACGTCGCGACGCCGTCAAGGACATGACTGCCAACATCTCCATGAAGGTCGAGGGCCTCGAGCACAGCGGCAGCCTCTCCGGCGTCCTGAACTGCGAGCCGCCCGCGAAGTTCCGCATGGACGCCTACAAGCGCCTCACCGTCACCCTCTTCGTCTTCACCATGGTCGAGGGCCGCTTCCTCATCAACGTCGTCGCGGAGGACAAGTGGGTCCGCGGCGAGGTCAAGGGGCAGGAGCAGAAGCACCCCGAGCTGACCGCGGCGTTCGCGTGGCTCGACGAGCGGCTCGAGCCGGGAGACCAGCGCGCGCTCGAGGAGGACCCCGCCGACCGGATCGTCGTCGCCACGCGCCGCAACGGCAGGGTCGTCCGCCGCACGACCTACGAACGTTCGACGCTCTTCGCCACCCGCATCTCCCTCTTTGGCGCGGATGGCGCGGAGTGCGCGACGGTGGAGCTCTCGAACTACCGTCGCGTCAGGCCCCCGGAGGCGCGCCCGGGCCCGGACGCCTGGATCCCGTGGACGATCGTGGTCCGCGGGAAGAACGAGGAGGGGAAGGACTACCGGGTCGAGACCGGCATGTCGCGCGTGTACATCAACGAGGGGATCGAGCCGGAAGTGTGGAAGATGGAAATTCCCGAGGGAGCGACCGTCGAGGACGCGAAATAGCGGCCTTACTTCTCGCGCTCGAGCCGGTCCAGCACGCCCTCCACGCCCCGGATCCGCCCCACCGCCTCGCACGCCGCCTTCGCCGCGGCGTCGTCGCGCACCGGTCCGCTCAGCGTCACTCTCCCGCGGAAGACCTCGATCCGGACCTTCAGCCGGTCCACTCCCTCGATCCGCCCCAGGGCACGGTTCGCGTCCGCCGCGATCGCCTGGTCGTCCACCCGCTCCCCATCCGTGCGAGGCGGCGTCGCCCCGCCGCCCCCGCATCCGGGCAGCGCCGTCAGGACGCACGCCAGCAGCAGCCCCCTCATTTCTTCCCCCCGAGAAGCCGGAAGAACTCCTTCAGCGGCTTCGTAATCACCCGCAGCGGCGTCGTCTCCGCCTCCGGGCTCATCCATGTTCCCTTCACTTCCACGTTCACCAGCAGGTTCTTCCGCACGAAGTCCGCGACGGGCTGCTCGGCGTCCTCCAGGCTGTCGACTCCTTCCGGAGGCATGCCGCCGACGCGCGGCACGAAGTCGAGGTCGAGCCGATGGCCGTCGTAGAGGATGTCGCCGTCGCCGAAGAGGCAGATGCCGTCGGTCATGACCCAGGAGCGTTCGACCTGGAGGCGGTCCGCGAGGACGCGGAAGTCGGTGCGCCAGGTGTGGACGATGGCGTCTCCGGGGGCGTTGAAGCGCAGGATGTTGAGGATGGACAGGAGGACGGGAAGCTCGAGGAGGCGCCCGTCCTGGATGTCGAGCCACCCGGCCCCGAGCGCGGCGCCGGTCAGACCGCGCTCGAGCGACAGGAATCCGTCGAGGCGCCCTTCCAGGCGCCGCG
>JADLHC010000064.1 GCA_020849035.1 Planctomycetia bacterium | reverse complement strand
GTTCCAGGTTTCAAGTTTCAAGTTGGGCGGGCGGACAGGTGTCAGGTTTCAGGTGTCAGGGCGGGGACAGCACTGCGGGGGCGCCGCATCCGGGCTCGCTGTTGCTTTTAACTTGAAACTTGAAACTTGGACCTTGAAACTCTCCCCCCTGACACCTGACACCTGAAACCTGACACCTCCCAGCCTACTCCTTCGCGAACCGCCCTTCGCGCAGGAAACGGAGGGTCTGCGCGATGACGGCGCGATCCGTCATGATCCACGTGTGGCTGCAGGGGACGACGAGGAAATCCTTCATGCCCTCCACGCGGGCGCGTTCGACCGAGACCTTCCCGTCGTCGACGCCGGGGACGATGCGCGAGAAGAGCGGGTTCAGCGTGCGGTTGCCCGCGATCACCCCGAGTTCGAAGTCCACCGGGCCGAGCCGGAGCGGCACGGAGTTCGACCCCGTGCCGAGCTGCTGGCCGGCGGGGCCGGTGGCGGCGCGGTAGAGGACGTTCGAGGCCAGGGCGTCGGCCAGCTCGCTGCCCTCGTTCGGCGGGGCGAGCATGACGACGCGCCCGAGGGCCGGCGGACGGCGGGCGGCCGCGTAGACGCGGACGAGGATGCCGCCGAGCGAATGGGTGACGAAGTGGACACGCTGCGTGGCGCCGGCCGCGACGAAGACCGGCTCCAGCGTCTCCCGGGCGAGATCCTCGATCCCCCGGGAGGTCGAGGCGTAGGAGAGGTTCTCGACGACAAAGCCCGCCTCGTGCAGGCGGTGCGCCATGGATTCCATCGACCTCGAAGTGCGCCCCATGCCATGGAGGAGCACGACCCGTTCCGTGGCATCGGCCGCCGCCGGCGCCGGAAGCGAAACCAGGGCTGCCAGGACCGCTGCGAGGATCTCCGTTCTCATCGCCGGCATTCTATCACGCGTCCGGCGGGGAGTATCCGGCGATCCCGGCGTCCATCCTCGAAGCGTCGCGTCGGCCTGCATGAACCGGCGACGCGCCCCCTCCCTGCGCCGCGCCACATACGGCGCTTGATTGCGGTGCGGCGATGGTCTAGGCTGCGACGCAAATCGTGCGCCGGTGGAGTGCGGGGCCATATGGGCTGCCGCCCCGCGGCGGGGGGCGGCAGGGATTGCGCCCCGGGAGTGCCGCGTGATTCGCGCGGCCGGCGGTGGAGTCAAACGGGAGTTGTCATGGGTCTGCTGGACACAATCAGCGGGTGGTTTTCCTCCGGTTCCGAAGCGGTCGGGCCGGTTTTTGTGCTTGATGGCGTGGGCGTTCTGAGCGGCCGGTCCGGCCGTCCGTCGCCCCGCGACATGATCGGGCTGCTGTACCGGCTGGGCAGGTTCGCGGAGAAGGAAAAGGTCCGCGTGACGGTCGTCTTCGAAGGCGAAGCGCTGCACAAGGCCGCGGATGGCGACGAGTTCCAGGGTGTGACGGTCTACTATTCCGACAGCTCGTCGGACCGTCGCGGACGGATCCTCGAGATCGCGAAGCAGGGGACTCGCAAGGGCCGCGTGACCGTGGTGTGCGGCGACGCGCAGATGGAACGGGATGCCGCCGCCTTGGGCGCCCAGACTCTTCGGGCAGGGACGTTTCGCAAGGCGCTGGAAATGGGCGGCGAGGGCGAGGGTTCGTTCGAGAACCGCGGCGATGGCCGTGGCGACGGACGCGGTGACGGACGCGGCGATGGGCGCGGCGACGGCCGCGGATCCCGGCGCCGGCGCGGAGGCCGCGATCATCGCGACGGACGCATGGGCGGCGGACGCGGCGGACCTCCCCAGCCGAGGCCGGATCAGCCCGGCGGCGACGCGGGCGCAGGCACGGCCCGTCCGGAGGCTGCGCAGCCCGGAGCGGATGTCCGCCACCTCGTCGACTTGGTCGAGTAGGGTCCGCCGGTCCGGGATCCGCGCCGTGCGGCGCGATGCGCGTATCCGGGCGGAAGAAACCCCGGGCGGAGCGGGCGACGGCTCTCGGATCGCGCCTTGAGACGGGCGGGACGCATGGCGGTCAAGAAAGAAACGGGAACGACAGGCTGGCGGGAATTCGGCGGCATCGTGCTGCTGGCGTTCTGTCTCATGCTCCTTCTGAGCATGTTTTCCTATGCCCCCGGCGACATCTCCACCCTCAGCAACCCGCCCAACCGTCCGGCCGCGAATCTGATCGGGCTGGCGGGCGCGTGGACCGCGTTCGTGCTGTTCATGACGCTGGGGGTCACCGCCTACGTGCTTCCGTTCGGTCTCCTGGTCTGGACCGGCTACATCCTCTTCCAACGGGTCGGCCGGGTCGGACTCCGGGTGATGTGGCTGGTGCTGATGGTCATCTCCCTCGCGATTCTCATCGAACTGCGCCCGTTGTGGTGGACGATCTGGGCCCAGAGGCTCAACGTCGGAAGCTGCGGGGGCATGGTCGGGGATACGCTGGGCCGCCGGGTGCTTGCGCCCTATCTTGGCGAATCGGGCGCCCTGATCGTCGCATCGACGGGCCTGGCCGCGGGCATGATCTTCTTCTTCCGTGTGAGCCCGTACGCCATCGGACAGTGGGTCGCCGCCCGGGTGGCCGCCCTGTACGCCCGCTGGCGGGAGAAGCGGGTGGCGCAGATGGACCGCCTCGACCAGTTGAAGGAGGCGCAGACCGAGGTCGCCAAGAAGCGCCGCACGCTCGAAGATGCGATGAAGCAGCACGAGGCGATTTCATCCGGCGACCGCGGCGCCCCGGTCCGCGCCTCCGACGGTCCGGCGAAGCCTTCTCGCAGCCGCGAGCCCGCGCGCAACGAGCGCCCCGCGCCCGAACCGCCGCCCGCGCCGCGCCCCGCTCCCGCACCCGAACCTCGTCCCGCCATCGTCGCGCCGCCGCCGGAGCCCCGCACGCCCCGTCCGGCGCCGCTTCCGAAACCGGAGCGCGTGCCGAAGGCCGAACCGCCTGCACCGCCGCCTCCGGTTACGCCGGCCGAGCCGGGCGCCTTCACTCTGCCGTCCATCGCGGTCCTCGAGGCGCTTCCTCCGGCCGAGCAGCGCACCATCCCGGACGATCTGCAGCATGCCCAGCAGACGCTGATCGACACCCTGGCCGACTTCGGCATCGAGGCACGCATCACCAACGTTGAAACCGGTCCGGTCGTCACGCGCTACGAACTGCTGCCCGCGCCCGGCGTGCGCGTGGAGAGGATCGCGGGGCTGAGCAACAACATCGGACTCTCGCTGAAGGCCGAGAGCGTCCGCGTGCAGGCGCCGATCCCCGGGAAGGGCGTGGTCGGCATCGAGGTGCCGAACCCGAAGACTTCCATCGTCTATCTCCGCGAGATCCTCGAGAACGAGGCCTGGACGAACAGCCGGGCGGCCCTGCCGCTGGCGATCGGGCAGGACGTCGGCGGGCGCGTGCTCGTGGCCGACCTCGCCGACATGCCCCACATGCTGATCGCCGGCGCGACCGGGTCGGGCAAGACCGTCTGCATGAACTCCCTGCTCACCGGGCTCCTCATGGCCCGCACGCCGGCCCAGCTTCGGCTCATGCTCGTCGATCCCAAGATCGTGGAATTCTCCGCCTACCGCGAGCTGCCGCATCTGGTCGTGCCCGTCATCACGGACGCCAAGAAGGTCACGCACGGCCTGCGATGGGCGATCCAGGAGATGGAGGCGCGCTACAAGCTCTTTGCGCGCGCGGGCGTCCGGAACATCAAGGCCTTCAATTCACGGGCGATCGTCAAGCAGCCGGACCTCTTCGGGGCCGAGCCGTCGCCGTCGGAGTCGCCCGCGATTCCGGACCGCGTGCCCTACATCGTGATCGTCGTCGACGAACTGGCCGACCTGATGCTGGTGGCTCAGGCGGAGATCGAGAACCAGATCGCGCGCCTCGCGCAGCTCTCGCGCGCCGTCGGAATCCACATGATCCTGGCCACGCAGCGCCCCTCGGTCGACGTCATCACCGGCACGATCAAGGCGAATTTCCCCGCCCGCATCGCCTTCCAGGTGGCGCAGAAGAACGACAGCCGGACCATCCTCGACGCGAACGGGGCGGACAAGCTCCTCGGCCGCGGGGACATGCTGTTCCTGCCGCCCGGCATCGGCCGGCTCGTCCGCGCGCAGGGCTGCATGGTCAGCGACCGCGACGTCCACACCATCGCCGATCTCTGGCGCGCCCAGGGGAACCCGCAGTACGAACAGTCGATTCGCGAGAAGCTCGAGAAGAAGACCTCCGACATGCCCGAAATGGAGGAGGACGAGGAAATCATCGAGCAGTCGATCGAGATCATCCGCCAGACGCGGCGCGCCTCCACCTCCTCGCTGCAGCGGCGGCTGCGCATCGGCTATACCCGCGCAGCGCGTGTGATGGATATGCTCGAGGAACGGGGCATCGTCGGGCCGGCACAGGGTTCGGACCCCCGGGAGATTCTCATCGACCTGGAGGGCGACATCCCCCAGAATCCCAGTGCCCCGCCCGCGGATGTGGGGGGGACGGAAGAGGATGTGGAGAAGGTCTGATCCTCCGCGCGGTTTTCCAAATCCATGCAAACCCTTGGACAGAAACTCCGGGCGACCCGGGAGCAGAAGAAAGCCACGCTCTCGCAGGCTGCGGAGGCAACTCGCATCAAGTCGACGCAGCTCGAGATGATCGAGACCGATCAGTTCGACAAGCTGGGCGCCCCGATCTATGCCAAGGGATTCCTCCGGCTCTACGGCGAGTTCCTGGGATTGGATCCCGAGGCCCTCGTTCGCGCCTACCTGGAGGTTCACGGTCCCCAGAAGCCCGTCATCTCGCACGAAACCGCTCCGAAGGTCGTCGGTCGCCGCACGCCGTTGTCCCGCGATCTCGCTCCCGAGACCGATCTCGGG
>JADLHC010000063.1 GCA_020849035.1 Planctomycetia bacterium | reverse complement strand
TCGCCTGCGACAGTTCCCGCTCGACGCTCGACTTGTTGCCGGACGTCGTCGACAGCTCGGCCTCGAGCTGCCTGCCCTTCGACTGCGCACTGGCCAGCTCCTGCTTCGTTTGGGCAAGGTCGGCCTTCGCCTGCGCCAGCTCCTTCTCCGACGTCTGGTGCTTCACGACGAGGTCGGCCAGCTGCCTCCGGATCTCGGCGAGTTCCCTGCGTTCCTTCTCGATTTCGCCCACCGCGGCGTTCGCGATCTGCGCAAGCCGCTCCATCTTCTCCTCGGGCGTGCGCGGCTCGGGGCCGAGGTTCAGGCCCATCTCGCGCGCCTTCTGGCCGAGGCCGGCGTCGATCTTGCTGTAGGCGCTGTCGACCGCCTTGGCAACTCCCTGGCCGGTCTCGACGGCCGCCGCCTTCTCCTGCTCCAGCGCCGCGTACTTCGCCTTCAGGGCCTCGAGCTGTTCGTCCGCCTTCTTCTTCTCCAGCGCCAGGTCGATGCGCCCCTTCTCCGCCGCCTGCAGCTTCTGCACCATCTGGGCGATCTGGCCCGAGATTCCGGCGAGCCCCATCTTCGCCGCATCGCCGCCGCCCCCCGCCAGCAGCCGCTGCACCTCGTCGATCTCCGCCTGCATCTTCGCGGCCTGGCCCTCGATCTCCCCCTTCGTCTTCTGCGTGTCCTGGTACCGCTTCAGCAGGTCGTCGAACTCCTTCTTCGCCAGCGCCTGCAGCTTCTCCTTCTCGCCCGACAGCTTCTGGCCGGCCATCGAGTCGACGGCCATGTCCACCGCCTCCTTGATCAGCTCCATGATCTTGGCGGCGTTGATGACCTTGAACGAGCTCTGCCCCTTGGCCTTGAGCTCGTCGAGGGTCGCGACCCGCGTTCCCTTTTCGATGGCCCGGGCGATGTTGACAAGGTGGTTCTGGTCGACCATGGAGCCTCCTGAAGTGGAAGGGCGAGTGTAGCACGGGGAAGGGGGGGTCGGGAAAGAGAAAGCGCCCCGCGGCCAGATCGCAACCGACGTCCGCATAAGGGGTTGCGGAAGGAGTCAAGCCGCCCCGGCGCGCCTGCCGATGTTGTGACGGCCAGGCTCCCCGAGCCGCGGCCTCCTCATGCCCCCCACCCGCACCATGCTCGTCGTCCATGGCGGCTGTGGCCGCCGGCCCGCGAAGATCCCCGAGGGCCGCCAGGAAGCCCTGGAGCGCGCGGTGCGCGAGGGACTGCGCGGCCGGACAGCACTGGACATGGCCGAGCGCGCCGCGCGGTGCCTCGAGGACAGCCCGTTCTTCAACGCGGGGACGGGAAGCGTGCTGACGTTGGAAGGGCGTGTGGAGATGGACGCGGCGGTGATGACGGGGGACTTCCGCGCCGGCGCGGTCGGGGGGATCACGGGCGTCCGGAATCCCGTCTCCGTCGCGCGGGCGGTGATGGAGCAGACGGACCACCACCTGCTGGTCGGCGGGGGGGCGACGCGGTTTGCACGATGCGCGGGTTTCGGGCGGTACGACCCCCGGACGCCGGAGCGGAAGAAGCGCTGGAAGGAGCTGGTCGCGAAGCTGCGCGCGGGCGGGTCGCCTTCGGAGGACCGCTACTGGACGCGGACGCGCCCCTGGCTGGAACGGTACCTGCCGCGCGAGGAGCGCGGGCATCACTCGACGATAGGCGCCGTGGCGCGGGACGCGAAAGGCCGCGTCGCGGTCGCGACCTCGACCGGCGGCATCTGGCTCAAGCTTCCCGGGCGCGTCGGCGACTCCCCGATCCTCGGAGGTGGGACGTACGCATGCCCCGACGGAGCGGTCTCGGCAACCGGCCACGGCGAGGGAATCCTGAGGATCGGCCTTGCGAAAGTCGCCTGCGACCTCATGAAGACCCATCCCTGCCAGCAGGCCCTCGACCGCGCCATCGCCTTCGCCCGCCGCAACGGGGTCGAGGCCGGCCTGATTGGCGTGGATGCGGAAGGCCGCCCCGGCGAGGCGACCTGCGCCGAATGGATGCCCACGGCTCGCGCATGAGCTCCCGCAAGTCCATCATCGTGCACGGCGGCGCCGGCCGCGGCCCGACGGGCCCGACCGGCGAGCGCCAGGGCGTGCTCGATCGCGCCGCCGCCGAAGGACTCCGCGGCCGCTCGGCGGTGGACATGGTCGAACGCGCCATCCGCATCCTCGAGGACCACCCGATCTTCGACGCCGGCACCGGCGCAGTCCTCACCCTCGACGGCGGGTGCGAGCTCGACGCCTGCCTCATGACCCACGACGGCCGCGTCGGCGCCGTCGCCGGCCTCCGCCGCACGCGCTACCCCATCTCCGTCGCCCGCGCCGTCATGGAGAAGACCGATCACCACCTCCTCGTGGGCGCCGGCGCCACCCGCTTCGCGCGCCTCATGGGCCACCCCGACCACGACCCCCGCACCCCCGAGCGCCTCACCGCCTGGCGCAGGCTCCGCGACGACCTCCGGCGCGGCAGGGACGGCCCGGACTTCCGGTTCTGGAAGCGCATGGCGCGCTGGCAGAAGGCCTACGGGCTGTTCGAGACGGTCGGCGCCTGTGCGATCGACGAGCGGGGCCGCTTCGTCGCCGCGACGTCCACGGGCGGGATCTGGATGAAGCTCCCGGGGCGGGTCGGCGACACGCCGATCCCGGGCGCCGGCACCTGCGCGAACCCGTTCGGCGCCATCTCGATGACCGGCCACGGCGAGGGGGTCATGCGGCACTGCCTCGGCCGGCACGCGGTGGAGCTGATGCGCCGGATGTCCTGCCAGGCCGCGCTCGACGCGACCGCGAAGCACGCGCTGGCCCACGGCGTCGAGTGCGGGATCATCGGCGTGGACCGGCGGGGACGGCTGGGCCGCGCGAACACCGCGAAGTGGATGCAGGTGGGAAAGGCGGGGGCGTAGGGCGGGGGCGTACAGCGGGGGCGTACTGCCGGGGCGAAGGGCGGGGTTGAGAGAGCGAATCGTCCGCTTGTCGCGACTCGAAGGTCGCGGTCAGGGAACGGGATTCCCGTGTCGGTCCCTGCGGAGATCGGGTTCGACCGGTTCCCCAGCTGCTGCCGGCTGCAGGTGTCCCGGCAACTCCGGCCGGGGTCTCGAGAACCCGGATCCGGTCGCGCTGCACGCGCCTTCTCCATGGGCGGCGGGTGAAATGTCTGCCCCACACCAAGGGCAATGAGCAGGCACGCCTCCTCCGCCAGCTCGTGCGACTTTCACCCGGCTCACGGCAGCGAGCGCCGTTCCCGGCCGACTCGCCACTCGCCACTCGCCACTCGCCACTCGCCACTCGCCACTCGCCACTCGCCACTCGCCGCTCGCCACTGACCGCTGGCCGCTGACAACTACTTCCCCTTCACCTTCACCACCACCTGCCTCTTCTCCGCGTCGTCGATCGCCTTCAGCATCTGCACAAGGGCCGACCAGCGCTCGGGGTCGATGTCCATCTGGTTGAACTCCGCGCGGCGCTCGACGGAGAGCGTCCGTCCTTCGAGACGGTAGGTCAGGTTGTATGTTCCGAACTCGGTCGCGAGGGCGACGCTGTCGGGGACGCGGACCTCGTCGCAGTCGGGCAGCTCGATCGTGATCGTGCCCCAGGTCGTGACGTTCTGGGCCCAGTACGCGCGCATCGGCAGCTTGCGCTCGGCCTGCTGGACAAGCTGCTGGGACAGGTTCAGCGGCGGCGTGATTGCCCGGAAGGTGATGAGGTCGCTGTCCTTCTTGCGCTGCGCGAAGCTCTTGCAGGTCCCCTCGAACGAGATTGCGACCTCCGGCGTGTCGATGTCGAATTCGCTGACGGCGGTCTTCGAGACCGTGACGCCGCGGAACAGGATGTTGGCGCGCTGCTGGATGAAGTTCCTGAGCTGGGTGGCGTCGACGCCCTGCTCGAGCTGGTTGCGGACCATGCCGGCGATCCCCTGCGGGAACACCATGGACCCGCCGACGTCGGACATGGCGGACTCGTCGATCGTCGCGCGGAGCTTCACCGAGACGACCTTGCGGTCCAGCGTGATGGAGGGAAGCTGGCGGAAGTAGACATTGCGCCCCTCGACGACCATGGCCTCCCCGCCGTAGACGTTGTTCGGGAGGGCACCCCAGGCGTTCCAGCGGGACGGCCAGAGCCAGATGTCGGAGCGGTCCAGGTGAACGTACAGCACCAGGGTGCCGTACGGCGGCGACTCCAGCTCCGGGTCGAATTCCCGCCACATCGGCCGCGGGTCGCGGCAGAACGCCAGCCCGAACGGCACGTCCGCCGCGCGCAGGAGCGCCATGAACAGGTCGTCCGCCTGCCCCTGCTTCTCCGCCAGCGTGTGGCTCGGAATCCGGCTCGGGCCGTCCTTGATCTCCGCGACGACGTACCGGTACAGCGCCCGCGCCTTCGCCTCCCGGTCCGCGCACCCCGCCGTCAGCTCCGCGGCCTTCGCCCGCACGTCCGCCGTCAGCGGCAGGCCCAGCGCCTGCGACCGGTACGCCTCCACCATCGCCTCCGACGATGCCGCCCCGGAAAGGAACCGCACCGTCGGCAGCCACTCCTCCTCCGGCGACGGCATCAGCTCTTCCTCGATCTCCTCCAGATCCCGGAACTCCCACGCGTACGTCCGCGTCGCCGCGTCCTCCGTGACCTTCGCCTCCTCGAAGCGCCGCGCAACGAGCCGCACCGGGGCGTTCTTCGGCATGACGACGACGTAGCGGCTGTGACGCACGGGCTCATTGAAGTGCTGGAACGGCGCGGGCGCCTCGACCGCGAATGCGGGCTGGTCGACGCCGATCGGGCCGTTCGCGCGCGCGGTGCGGTACTCGAGGATCGCCCCGCGCTCGAGTTCCGGCATGCGGATCCCGCCGCGGTCCTGGGCGCCGTCGGCCTCGAGAATCCGGCCGTCCGGCGTGAAGACGCGGAGCTCGCGGATGCGGAACCGCGCCCACTCGCCGCGGCCGAGCGGAAGCTGCCCGTACTGCTCGCCGCCCTCCTTCGACAGGATCATCACCACCCGGTGCTCGTCCTCCTCCACCCACTTGAAATCGTCGCCGAGCACCCGCACGAGCCGCTGCTCGAAGAGCGTGACGGTGTGAAGCGTCTTGCCGAACGTGTCCGGCGACGGCGCCTCCTTCACCAGTTTCCGCACGTCGACGTCCCACGGGCGCGTCCAGGCGTCCTCGTTCCCGCCGAGGAACTCGACGTACCGGCGGGTGGCCTCGTCGTAGCCGCCCTGCCGCGCCGGGGCCTTCATGATCGCGGCCATCGTCTCGCGCGCCTTGTCCAGCTGCTCGTGGTCGATGTGGAACTGCAGCAGGCGCTGGAGCATTCCGCCGTTCCGCGGGTTGCGGGCGCAGACCTCCTTGAGAAGCGCTTCCGCCTCGTCGAGCTTTCCCTGCCGCTCGCGGAGCGCGGCGATCTGCAGGACGACGCCGTCGTTGCGGGGGTAGCGCGCGCGGCAGGTTTCGAGGACGGAGAGCTGTTCGTCGACGCGTCCGGCCTGGGCGAGGAGGTCGACTTCCTCCCACCAGGCGACGAGGCCGTGGTCCTTCTTGACGGCGGCGATGATCTCGAAGGCCGCGGGGTAGTTGAGCTCGCCGGCGTGGTCGCGGGCGACGGCGGCGGCGTAGCGGAAATCGCCGGGACCGCACTCGGCGGCTTTTCGGAGGGCGGCCTTCTGCTCGGCGCGCCACCCGCGCCCGCCCTGGATCGCGGCGAGGGCGGACCAGGCCTCGGCGCAGGAGGGATTGGCCGAGAGGGCCTGCTGGAGAAGCTCGATCGCGGCCTCGGTCTCCTTGGCGGCCTTCTCCCGCGACAGCGACAGGAGCGCCGGGACGAACCGCGGGTCGAGCGCGACGGCTCGCTCCTGGTGCGTGCGGGCGATGTTGGCGCGGCGGGAGGGCGGCAGGAACTCGTACTCCGCCACGAAGCCGCCGCGGAAGAACTGCACGTAGGCGCAGCCCGAAGCGCGCTCGAAGACGCGGCTGCACAGCTCCTCGGCGGGCTCGGACAGGCCGATCTCCTGGAGGAGCTGCACGACGAGAACCGCCTGGCGGAGCGTGCACGCGGAGAGGTCCTTCGCCTTCGGCACCAGCGTCGCGTACACGCCGGTCGCCGGCTCGCCCCCCCGCGCCTCCCGGCCGTTGCGCTTCACCGCCGGCTCCTTCTCGACGATGGCGCTGGCGAGGTCGGTCATCGGGCGGCCGTCGTCGTGGTGGAGCGTGAGGTCGTGCCCGTAGGCGAACCCCGGCGCGGTGTACTTAACCAGCAGCACGTTGTTCCCGGCCGACAGCGTGACGCCGTACCACCGCTCGTGGGCCGCCTCGCGCCGGATCAGGTCGTTCTCCCCCACGGGCACCCCGTTCAGCCAGAGCCGGACGCTCATCGTCGTGCTCACCCGGATCCAGCCCGCGCGCTCCTCGGGGCTCGTCAGCGCGGCGTGCATGTAGAACGTCGTCCCGCGGTTCGTGAACTCCCGCACTGCCGTCGCCCCGTCCGTGTCCCCCGCCACGTGCGTCACCGGCACCCACGACGCCGTCCCCGTCCCCACCGCATACGTCGCCCCGGGCTTGAACTCGGTTTCCGGCGGAAGCGGGTCGTCCCAGCACGCCGCGCCGTTCTGCCCGAAGAACCCGCACGCCTGCCAGTTCACGACGTGCCCCTGCGACTTCCACTCCTCGAACGCCAGGTCCGTCCGGAACTGCGTCTGGTAGAGATCCTCGAGCCACGCGTGGAGAGCCGTCTGCACGTGCGGGTTCTTCGAGGCCCCCAGCAGGTCCTTCGCGAACGCGATCCGCGCCGGAAGCGCCCAGTTGTTGAAGAGGTTCTGCTGGACGCGGCCGACCCTCAGCAGCGCCTCCGTCCGCTCCGAGTCCGGCTCCAGGAGCATCAGGTTCCGCACCGCCTCCGCCCCCGCGTCGTTCTGAAGCCTCCCCAGCGAGGCCGTGTGAATCCCCTCCCAGGCGTCCCCGGACTTCGGGTCCATCTCCGCCGCCTTCCGGAACTCCGCCATCGCCCGGTCCGTGTCGTTCTCGTACAGCAGGATCGCCCAGCCGAGGCTCACGAGATCCGCCGCCGTCCTCTTCCCCTCCGGGATGCTCGACAGCCGCGCCGTCGCCGCCTCCGCCGCCTCCTTCTCGAGCCAGAAGACCGACTCCTCCGCGCGTACCATCGCGGAACCGGCGAGGAGCAGGCAGGCGGCCAGGGAGGTCGTTCGGAAGGGCTTCATGGGATCTCCAGGTATCTGGGGGAAGCGCGCCCGGGAGCGGGCCCGGTGCGCACGTCGCTTGTCGTCTCGCTCGGTCCTACTTCTCAGGCTCCACCAGGATCTCGTCGTCCTGCGCGCGGTCGATCTCGCCGGCGAAGTCGCGCCAGGCCTTGTAGTCGCCCTTCGGGACGCGCGGCACGCGGATCGTCATGCCGCTCTCGACCTCGATGCGGTTCCCCTCGGCCTTCGCCTGGAACTTGAACGCGCCGAGCGGCGTGTCGCGCTCCACGCCCTGCGGGAGGTTCTTCGCCTTCCAGCCGTCCGGGAGCTCGAACACGACTTTTTCGCTCCGCGTGCGCGGGAACTCCAGCAGCAGGTCGTGCTCCCGCTCGGCGAGCTGTCCGTAGTTCTCGAGCATCTTCGACGGGAAGAGCGACGGCCGGATCACCACGCCGCGCCCCTCCTTGCGCGCGAACCGCGGGATCGTGTACTCCGCCGTGTACTCGACCGGCAGGTTGTAGTTCGAGAGGTCGTTGAAGCTCAACTTGTCGACTTTCACGGCGTCGAACGCCCGGCTGTACCACTCCTCGAACGCCTTTTCGCGCTTCGAGCCCTCCTGGAACCGGCTCCGCATCATGCCGGCGTCCATCCCCGTGACCGTCCCCTTCTCCACGACCGTCGCGCCTCCGTCCTCGTGCACCGTCACCGTGATGAGGCGCTGGCGGTCGTTCATCTCGGGCGGCAGCCACTCGCTGATGAGCGCGGCGGCCTTGTCGTCGGTGCGGACGATGAACACGAGCGCCCCCTGGTCCATCGACGGGAGGTCCTTCGCCGAGTAGTACCGCGCCGTCCCGTCCACGAACATCCCCTTGCCGTTCCCCGCGTCCGGCACCCACGCGATGCAGTGGTCGAACACCTTCATCGACGGCAGCCCCGGCGCCAGCGCCCCGCCCTGGTTCGTGCGGATGAGGACCATGTTCGCCTCCTCGCCCGCCTCCCGCATCATCGTCACGAACAGCGTCGCCGTGTCCTTGCAGTCACCGTAGTGCCGCTCGAACGTCTCGCTCGCCTTGAACGGCAGGTACGCATGGTTCTCCAGCCCCAGCGCCTCGTACCGCGTCCGGCTCACCATCAGCTGGTACAGCGCCTCGATCTTCTCCATCCGCGTCTTCTTCCCCTCCACCGCCTTCTTCACCGCATCCTTCATCTCGGCGGAAGCCTCGAAGCGGTCGCGCACCAGCCCGCTGAACCACTCGCCGACGTCCTGCCACGTCTTGAACGTGGAGAAATGGAGGTAGGGGACGGTCTCGAAGAAGGCCGGCATGCGCGGCTCTTCCTTCACGTGGCCGACGTTCGTCACCTCCCACGTCGTCACGATCTTCCCGTCCCGCTGCGCTATCTCCGGCTTGTCCGCGAATCGCACGGCCTCGTGGTAGATGGGCTTGGACTCGGGGTGGACGAGCGTGACGCGGGCAGCCGCGACGGGCTGGTACTCGGGCTGAAGGGGAAGGAGCAGTCCGAAGTAGCCCTTGTAGCGGGGCTCGCCGCTCTCCTCCATCTGGAACTCCATCACGATGACGTCGCCGCCGCGGGGGTTGGGGAAGCGGCAGTTCCACTGGCCCTCGCGCCGCTCGCCCTCCACGACGCTCCCGTCCGCGCGGATCAGGCGGGCGGTCTTGAACTCCGCGCGGCCGCCGCTGAACGTGTCGAAGTTGCCGCCGATGGCGGACGCGAACTGGAAGGCGCGGGCGGCCGTTTCGTCGTGGAGCTTGATGACCTGCTGGGTGAAGTAGTTGCAGGTGCCGTTGTCGTTGACGCTGACCACGTCGTGCTTGAAGACCCCCGTCGCCGTCTCGTCCCCCTGGGGTTTCGCGGATTTCGCGGCCTCGATGTAGGGCGCGAGGTCGGCCTCATAGCCCCGCCAGAACTCCTTCTCCTTCGGCTTGAGGGAGCGGAGGCGTTTCGTCACGTCCGGCATGTTCGGGCGGACTGCGAGGGCGGACCCGAGGAAGGCGATGGCGTCGTCGTTCTTCCCGGCGGAGATGGAGCAGTTGGCGGCGTCGACCATGGCGCCGACGTGCTCCGGGGAGATGTCGAGGGCGGCGCGGTAGCGCTCCATCGCACGGTCCCAGAGGGAGCGCGACTCGTAGATCGCGGCGGCGAGGAGGTGGGCGTTGACGTCGTAGGGCTGGATCGCGAGGCGGCCGTCGCAGAGGGCGATCGCCTTGTCGAATTCCCCGGTCCTGCGGTAGATGCCCGTCAGCTGGCCGCGCACGCCCTCGTCGAGGCCCCATCCGGCGAGCCTCTCCTCCAGGTATTTCGTCTGCTCGACGGGCGCCTGGTCCGACATGCGGGCCAGGTCGGCCTTGGCGATGCCGTGATTCGGGAAATCCGCGATGATCCCCCTGTAGATCCGGCGCGCCTCGTTCACCCAGACGCCGCCGCGGCGCGCGTACAGGCGCGCCAGTTCGGTCCGGGCCATGACCATGCCCTTGCGGGCGGCGAGGGCCTCCTTGAAGCGCGCCTCTGCATAGTCGTCAAGCTGGCCCAGGTGCAGCTCGCCGTCCTGGAGCAGGAGCAGCGCCGACCCGGGCGCGAGCTCCATCGCCTTCTGGAGCGCCGCAAGGCGCCGGTTCCGCGCGTCCTCCGCGCCGGCCAGCCACAGCCAGAACACCGGCTCGCCGTCCGCGATCTTCACCGCCTCCTGGAGCAGGTCCCGCGCCCCCCGGTCGTTTTCGTCCAGCTCGCGCCGCTGGAGCTTCAGGAACGCCAGGCGCGCGCGCGACGTCGCGTCGTTCGCGTCGGCCTTCACCTTCTCCAGCAGCGCACCCTCGGCGCCGCGGTCCACCGCCGCAGCCGCCAGGCCCGAAGGCTCCGAGGCGCGGATCGCCTTCGCCGCCTCCAGGTCCGCCTGCGCCTCCCAGCCCGTGAGCTTCCGCCCGTCCGGCTCCGTCAGCCGCAGCGAGAACTCCCACGTCAGGTCCTCGAGATCCCGCGTGTCCTCGCCCCCGCCCTTCTGGCACACCTTCACCAGGATCACGTTCCAGCCCTTCTCCAGCACCGCCCCCGCCGCGTCCTGGTCGAAGCCGGCCAGCCGGTAGCAGTCCGATTCCAGCGCAAGCACGCCGTTCACCCAGACCTTCGTCGCACCGTCCGCCCCCAGCCGGATCGCCACAGGCCTCGTCGCGTCGCTCTTCACGATGGCCGCCGCATACGCGCACACGTCGGAGTTCAGCCGGAACAGGCGCGCCATGTCGACGACGCCGAAGCGCGCGCGCGCGGCCGAGCGGAACCAGCGGTTGCGTCCGTGCTTGCCGTCGTACTCCTTGTCGAGTGAGAACTCCTTCTCGGGGCCCCAGGCGCTGTTGAAGCCGGTCTCGGACTCGTTGTCGAAGGGGCCGCAGAGGAACCAGTCGCGGACGAAGCCGAGCTCGGTCGCCTCCTTCTCGGCGTCCTCGATCTTCCCCTTGCCGCGGGCGACGAGCATCCGGTAGTTGCGGGCGAAGGCCTCGGCCTGGGGGTGGAGGCCCAGGGGGAGCAGGCGGTCGGTCGCGCGGACGATCTCCTCGGTGACGTCGTCGTCGGCGAAATCGGCGGCTTCCATGTAGCGCGACCAGTAGTAGTCGCACATCGGGGACTTTGCGTTCGAGGCCATCAGCCCCTCGTAGGCCTTCATTTCCGCGTCGAAGTCTCCCGCCAGCATCTGCCGGAGCGCGGCCTCCTCCTCGCCGAGCGCGGCCTTCTTCGGCGCCGGCTTGTCCGCGGGCTTGTCGGCCGGCTTGTCCGTCGTCGCCGTCGTCCCTCCGCCGGAATCCGCGGGCTTGCGTTCGGAGTCGGAGGAGCAGCCGGCGAGGAAGCCCGCGAGGGCGAGAAGGGCGACGGGGAGGAGACGCATGGAGGACTCCCGAAAGAAGGAAGGACCGCGGCAAACGCGCGGGGGTGCCACTATAGCGAACGTCCGGGGCGGCGAAAGGCCGAATTGGAGAGCGAAAAGTGGCTCCGGAGGCCTACTTCAGCGGGCTCGCCCCGCCCTCGAGCCCGGCGACTTTCCGTGCGATGTTGCTCACCGGCTCGCCGGCATCCCAGTAAGGGTCGAAGATGTACCACTGGTCGGCGTGCGCGCGGATCTTCGCCTCGAGGATGCGGACGAGCGACTGCATCATGATCACGGCCCGCTCGGCCTTCGTGCCGCCCTTCGGGGCCGGAACGGGCTCGAAAACCTCCGCGTCGTAGCGCCCGGCGCGGCCGAGCGTCACGAAGGCGGGGATCAGCGGGCTTCCGCAGGTGAGCGACAGGAGCGCGGGGCCGCGCGGGAATTTCGCGCGGCGCCCGAAGAACTCCAGCTCCAGCGGGTCGGACTCGACGAAGTTGCGGTCGGTCAGCATGCAGACGACGCGGTTCGCGTCGAGGGCCCTCACGACGTCGAGGGTCGCCATCCTGCCGCGGTCGATCGTCACGACGTCGAGCCCGTGACCCTGGCGCACTTCGTCGCGCCACTGCGTCACGGCCGCGTTCGCCGGGTCCGGGACGCCCACGGCGGTCACGGGCATCCCCTGCAGCCTCATCGCGACGCCGCCCAGTTCCCAGCACCCGAGGTGCGCCGTGGCGAGAATCGCGCCCTTGCCCGCCTTCAGCGCCGCCTCCACGTGCCCGACGCCGACCATGGGATGGAACATCCGCGGGATCCACGAGGCCTTCATGAACGGGATGCGGAAGTAGTCCATGAGGAACTGTCCGTAGTTCATGAGGAGACGGTCCGCGGCCGCCGCGAGATCCGTCCCCGGCGGCAGCACGGGCTCCAGGTTCTTCTCCAGGATCTCCCGCACCTTCCCGAACTCCCCCGTGGCCAGCACCCAGCGCGTCCGCAGCGGCACGAACGCCCGCGCCATCCACCGCGGCATCCAGCCCACGAGGGAGGAGATCCTGCGGAAGCGCCGGATCTGGCGCGCGACGTCAGTGTCCGAGCTCACCGCGCGCCTCCATGGCTTCGAGCTCGTCCAGGCGGTCCTGCCATCCGGGAAGGGGCCGCCCGGCGTCCTTCCAGCGGCGGAGGTGGAGCAGGAGCTCCCGTTCGTTCCCGCGCTTCTCCAGCAGCATCGCCTGGTTGTGGCCGAGCGCGGGCGCCTGCAGCCCAGCCTCGGCGGCCAGGGTGTATAAGGCGGCCGCGGCTTCGTCCCTTCCGGCCTCCTGCTCGGCGAGGCCGAGCTGGAAGAAGAGCCTGGGATTGCGCGCGAGGGGCGCCCTGCGGGCCCGCTCGACGAGGTCGATCGCCCCGCGCGTGTCGCCCCTTGCCGAGGCGAGGGCGGCGGCCCGGGAGAGAACGCCGGCGTTCCAGAGGGGCCGAAAGGCCCCGGCGGCGACGACTGCGAGGAGCAGGGTGACGGCGGCGCAGCGCAGCGCGGAGGGTTTCTTGGACAGCCTGCCGCGCTGGAACCCGTCGAGCGCCGGGACCACGGCGGCGGAGACGGCCCATCCGCCCAGCATGCCGCCGATATGTCCGGCGTTGGAGATGCGGGAAACGGTGAATCCGAGGACGATGTTGATGAGGAGCCAGACGAGGAACTGGCTGCCCACGGGGTCGCGGAGGACGGCGCGGAAGGAGCCGAGGGCGACGCGTTCGAAGCGAACGTAGGTGGCCATGACGCCGCAGATCGCGCCGGACGCGCCGAGGCTGGCGGGTTCGAACAGGAGGCTGGCGAGGGACCCCGCGAGGCCGGCGCCGAAGTAGATCGCGCTGAACCGTGCCGAGCCGATGCCGCGCTCGAGCGCCGGGCAGAGCTGCCAGAGGGCGTACATGTTGAGGAGGATGTGGAGAACGTCGGCGTGAAGGAACATCGCCGTGAGCGGGCGCCAGAGCTCGCCGGCGGCGAATTCCGCCTGCATGTTCATCCCCCAGACCCGGATGGCCTCCCCGCGGGCTCCGCGGAAGACGAGGTCGGTGGACGCGAAGAGGGCGGCGCAGGCGCCGAGAAGTCCGATCGAGACGGGAAAAGCCTCCAGCGGCGACCGTCCCTGCCATCGCTCGCTGGTCATTGCGGGCTCGCCGACAGCACGAGTTCGCCTTCCGCCACCGGGGCCCCGTCCCTCAGCACCCGCACGCCGACCTTGCAGAGCGCGCCGAAGACGCCGGCCACGGCGACCTCGAACGTGAGATCCGCCGGCGGAACCACCGGGGCCTTGAACCGGAATTTCGAGACGTCCGCCAGGAATCCGCCGCCGCCGCGACCCTTCGCCGCCAGCAGCACGATCGCCGCGGACTGCGCGGCGCCCTCGATCATCGCCACGCCCGGCACGACCGGGTTTCCCGGAAAATGCCCCGCCAGCCACGGGTCCCCCGCCTCGAACCGCTTCAGCCCGCGCCCCCTCACCCCGGGCTCGTCCACCTCGACCGCGTCGACCGAGAGGATGGGCGGGCGGTGCGGGATCCAGGCGGCGGGGTCGTCGATGCGCATGGGCGCCATTCTAGCGGCGGCGGCGCGGAAGCCCCCCGCGGCTACTTCGCGGCCTTCTTCGCCCGGATGAACTCCGCGAGGGCGTTGACGCTCGCGAACGCCTGCCGTCCGACCTCCGCATCGGCGATGCGGATGCCGTACTGGCGCTCGATGCCGACGACCAGCTCCAGCGCGTCGATCGAGTCGAGCCCGAGCCCCTCGCCGAACAGCGGAGCCGCCGGATCGATGTCCTCCGGCTTGATGTCCATCTTCAGACGCGTGACGATCAGCGTCTTCAGGTCGGCGATCAGGTCCTCGGCCATGGGGCGGGGAGTTGAACAGACCGGCGCGGCGGCGTCAATCTCCCGCGCCGAACGGGACCGCCCCCGGCGCGCGGCCGAACGCCTCGCTGAAATCCAGCGCGCCCGTGGTGGAGCCCGGCGGAAGCGCGATCCGGGCTTCGACGGTCTCGCCCGGGCGCACGCGGCCGAGGGCGGCGACGCGGCCGTCGGCGGCCGGATCGGCGCTCGCGACGATCGCCGCAACCTGCCAGGCGTCGCCCGCGCCGCGGTTCCGCACGATTACCATCAGGGTGTTCCCTCGAACCCGCGCTTCGACGGAAAGGTCCGGAGAAGCGCCGCCCCGCGGGGCGCGCCAGTCCGCCGGCGTCCCGCCCGGACCGTTGAGCACCGCGCCCGGCTCCACGCGCGCCGTCGCCGTGGCGCCCCCCGCTTCCACCGCGAACTCCAGCTCTCCGCCGTTGCCGCGCGTCCACGCCACCAGGTCCCGCAGCGTCGCCCGCGCCGTCCCCTCCACGCCGCATTTCAGCCGCGCCAGCACCTCTCCACCCTTCCCCCGCTTCACAACCACCTCGGCCCCGCCCAGCGCCACGTCGCGCTCCGCCGGCACGTCCCGCTCCCCGGACGTCTCCCCCAGGTCCTGCGTCTCCGCGACGTAGTCGCACGGCCCCTTCCAGTCGTGCCCCGCGATCCACCACGGGATGAACGTCAACGCGTCCACGGCCAGCGGCACCACGCCCATCGCGAGGAAAACCAGCAGCACCTCGTCGTGCACGCCTGAGTCCGCGTGCATGGTCAGGAACGCCCCCAGGAACGCCAGCGAGACCCAGACGTCGTCGCACACGCCCCAGAACGAGTCCGGCGCCTCGAAGATCCCCGCCACCGCGCGCCGGGCGCAGCGCTCCTCGATGCGGACGTGCTCGCGGAAGCGCTCGTGCCGCGTGCCGTGCTGGACACCGGTCGCCGTGAGCAACACGCCGTCCTCGCGGGATTCGGCCGCGAGGCCGGCCGCCTCCGGCGGGTTCCACGTCTCCGAGAGCGTCTCCAGTTCGATCACCTCGTGACGCTCGATCGTCACCCGCTCGAACGAGTGCGCCATCACCCGGCACCCCGCAAGGGGCGCGCACAGCACGGCCAGAAGCAGAGCCCGCTTCATGCCCCCACCATATCACGCCGCACCGCCCCTTCCCCTCCGCCCGCCTCCTTGCGTATCCTCCCCGGTCCATGCGCCGCATCCTCACCATCGCCCTCTTCCTCGCCGGCGCCGCCGCGCTCCTCATCCTGGCGGCATTCGTCCTGGAGAGCTACCGGCACAAGGGCGAGATCCTGCTCCGGCCTCGGGAGAAGCCGGGGATGAAGTTCGCCGTGAACGAGACGCTGACGCACGGGGACAAGGCGGAGGCGCGGCGCTGGTCGGCGGACTACATGGACGAGGTCATGGCCGTCGCGGGCGGCGCGCCGTCGGGAATCCGGCGCACCTACGTCGCCTGCGAAATGGACGCGTCGGGCCCGCCGCGGCCCACCCCGCTCGCCGCCGCCGTCCTGCTCGATTCCCACGGCGCACGCCTGGAGTCCAACGGGCAGCCGTTCCTGACCGCGCCTGTTTCGTGGCCCGATCCGTTCTATGGCGCCCTTCCCGAAAAGCCGGTCCATCACTTCTCCGAGTGGGACGCCACCCAGGCCGAGGCGTCCGCCATCGCCTCGCTCCTCGCGCGCGCCCCCGTCACGGCGGCCCGCATGTCCTCGAAGCTCGAGCCCGACGTCCGCCGCGACGGCCTCGAGTGCTGGCGCATCCGCTGCGGCCTCGAGGCCACCCTGGAGGACGGACGCTCCCTCAAGGCCTGGGGCGACCTGTTCTTCGAGAAGAAGAGCGGCCTCCTGCTCGACCTGGACTGGGTCGGCGAGTTCTCGTCGGAGAAGGGCGAAGAGGCGGTGAGCTTCACCAGGGTGCGTCGACCCCGCAAGTAGCCCTGCCCCTCACGCCCGTGCCTCGATTCCGTATCTTCTTCGCTGCCGGACCCCGCTCCGGTAGATTCCGCGCCCTTCCACAACGAACACAACCCTTCTCAGGAGGTGCTATGCGCCGTTTCGTCATGACCGCCCTCGCGGCGGCCATCGCCCTTTCCGCCGCCGCCGACCCGGTCGAACTGAAGCTCGGCGTCAAGGCGGGCGACAAGATCACGCGGACGGGGGAGTTCGGCGGGTCGGGCAAGCTGGCGATTTCGATGGGCGAGCAGGAGCAGGAGCTGGGCTGCGTCATGGGAGAGTCGAGCATCGAGGTCGAGGAGGTGCTCGAAGCGAAGGACGGTGCGCCGACGAAGGTGAAGCGGTACTACGTGAAGAAATACAACAGTTTCCAGATCCCGGACCTCGGGCAGGACGAGAGCAAGGACGGGGCGCTTCTGGGCAAGGTGGTGATCGTGGAGGTGAAGGACGGGAAGCCGGTGGCGACGTGCGAGGATGCGGGCGAGGACGCCGAGGCGGAGCTGAAGAAGGAGAAGACGGGGCTGGAGATGGACGCGGCGATGCTGCCGGGCAAGCCGGTGAACGTCGGCGACAGCTGGGAAGGCGATCCGGAGAAGCTGAAGAAGGCGTTCGGCGGGGACGACGAGGAAGTGACGGAGGCGAAGCTTGATTGCACCCTGGAGGGGATGGAGGAGAAGTTCGGGGAGAAGTGCGCGAAGATCAAGGCGAAGGTGACGCTGAAGGGGACGCGCGAGGAGAACGGGCAGAAGCTGAAGACCTCGATCACGCTGGAGGGCCCGGTGTGGTTCGGGACGAAGGCCGGGCGGGTGCTCGGGATGGAGCTTGAGGGGAAGATGAAGATGTCCGGGGGCGAGGAAGGCGGCCAGAAGATCAAGCTGACGATCGATCTGAAGGCGACGGGCGGGTCGAAGACGGGCGTCGCTGACTTCGACGCCGACCCGCAGCCGGGCGCGGGTGAGGGCGAGGAGGAAGAGGAGGAGGAAGGCGGGATGAAGTAGAGGGGGGATTCAAGCACCAGGCGCGGGGGCGGCGACGCCCCCGCGCTTTTTTCATGGACCCGCCTGTACACTTACGGCGTGCGACTCCTGCTCCTGCCCGCCGTGCTGCTCCTCTCTCACCGTCCGGCGCCGGCGGAGGACGGCGCTCCCGTGGAGATCAGGCCCGGGGTTTCCCAGGGCGCGAAGATCACGCGGAAGACGACGACGAAGGGAAACGGGACGCTGTCCGTGGACACGGGCGACGTCCGCAAAGAGTTCGAGTGCCGGATGGGCGGCGCGGAAGAAGTCGCGGAGGAGGCGCTGGAGGCGAAGGACGGGCGCACGACGCGGGCGCGGCGCCGCTACGCGAAGAAGGACTCCTCCTTTGAGGTCCCGGCGGCCGGGAAGAAGGATGCGAAATCGAGCTCGCTCACCGGCCGGATCCTGGCGCTCGAGCGCAAGGACGGGCGGACGGCCGCAACCTGCGCCGAGCGGAACGTCGACCCGAAGGAGCTGGTGTCCGAGACCCTCGACGACGAGTGGAGCATGCCGGTCTGGCCGCGCGGGCCGGTGTCGAAGGGTGACGAGTGGAAGGCCGACGCGGCGTCGGTGAAGTCGTGGGCGGCGTCGCGGGGCCGCAAGGTCGAGGACGCGACGCTGTCGTGCCGGCTGTCCGGCTTCGAGACGCGGCAGGGCCGGCGCTGCGCGCGCATCGCCGTCGACTTCGCGGCGAAGGGGACGGCGAAGCCGGGGGAGAAGCAGCCGGACCAGACGCTCGCCTGGACGCTGAACGGGGACGTGCTCTGGAGCCTGGACGACGGGCGCGTGGTCGCGTTCGCGCTGAAGGGCGACCTGCAGATCGGCTGGACGGTCGAGGCCGCCGGCGGAAAGCCCGAGGAGCGATGGACCAGCACCATGGCGATCGAGCTTTCGGGCGAGGCGACGGCGGGAACCGCGTCGTTCGGCGACGACGAGCCCGCGACGCCGAAGTAGCCCTAAGCCTTCGCCGGCCCGGGCTCCGCGGCGGACGGAACGCGATTGAAGTACTCGCTGAGCCCGCGCAGGCCCTGCATCCGGTCCGCGACCGAATGCGACGGGGCGACCCGCCACCGCCAGTTCCCTTTCGCCAGCCCCGGCGTGTTCATGCGACCCTCGCTTCCCAGGATCAGCACGTCCTGCAGCGGCGCAATCGCGACGCGGGCGACCGAGGACCACGCGAGGCGGATCAGCTCCCACGAGATGTCGCGGCCGTCGGAGCGGAGGTAGATGCGGACGGGGTGGCGCTCTTCGTCCGGGAGATCCCGCCACCACCCGAGGGTCGTGTTGTTGTCGTGCGTCCCCGTGTACACCACGGTGTCCGGCTGGAGGTTGTGGGGCAGGAACGTGTTCGCCGGGTCGCCGTCGAACGCGAACTGCAGCACGGCCATCCCGGGAAGTCCGATCTCGCGGCGCAGCGCCCGCACGTCCGGCGTGATGACCCCGAGATCCTCCGCGAGGAACGGCAGCTCCCCGAGCGCCTTCTCAAGCGCCCGGAACAGCGCCGCGCCCGGGCCCGCCTTCCACGTCCCCTCCTTCGCCGACTTCGCCCCGGCGGGCACGTGCCAGGCCTCCTGGAATCCGCGGAAATGATCGATCCGCGTGAGATCGAACAGCCTCGCGGCGTGCCGCGCCCGCCGGACCCACCAGTCGTACCCGTCCAGCTTCAGCGTCTCCCAGTCGTAGAGCGGGTTCCCCCAGAGCTGCCCTTCCTTCGAGAAGTAGTCCGGCGGCACCCCGGCGACCTCGGTCGGACGGCGATCGCGGTCGAGCAGGAAGGCCCGCGACGACGCCCAGGCGTCGCAGGAGTCCATCGCGACGAAGATCGGCAGGTCCCCCAGGATCCGCACGCCGCGGGCACGGGCGTGGGTTCGAAGCGCTTCCCACTGCCGGAACCAGAGGAACTGGCGGAATCGATGTTCGTCGCAGGAAGCGGCGAGGTCGCGGCGCGCGCGGTCGAGGGCGCGGGACTCACGGCGGCGGAGATCGTCGGGCCAGGAGGTCCACGACTCGCCGCCGCGCGCGGCCTTGATCGCGGCGTACAGCGCCCAGTCGTCGAGCCAGGAGGATTCCGCGGACCGGAAGCGCTCGAAATCGGCGCGGAGGGGCGCGGGGGCGCGGTGGAAGGACTCCCAGGCGCGGTGGAGGAGGCGGTCGTGGAAGGGGCGGGCTGCATCGAAGTCGGCGGCGCTGGCGGGGAAGTCGGGAGCGCCGAGGTCTTCGGGGGCGAGGAGGCCGTCGGTGACGAGGTCCTCGAGGCTGATGAGGAGGTCTTCGCCTGCGAAGGCGGAGAAGGCGGTGTAGGGGGAATCTCCGGCGCCGAACGGTCCGACGGGGAGAATCTGCCACCAGGTCTGCCGGGCGGCGGCGAGCGAGTCGATCCAGGCGCGGGCGGCCGGGCCGAGGTCGCCGTTTCCGAAGCGTGACGGGAGGGAGGTGACGGCCAGGAGGATGCCGGAGGAACGGGCCGGGCCTGAGCGGGGCGACATGGAGGCGGGAGTGTATGCGGATACGCGGGGAGTGTCACGTCTGGTGAGGGTGGCCGCGCGGGGACACCGCCCCCTTCCGATGACGGCATCGTCACTTCCGATCTGGATGGCGCTATTTATTTAAGTATATTAAGTTCTCTCTTGCCTCTGCAGGAGAATGTGGATACACCCTATCGGTCGCCGCCACGAAGTTGCAGCCACGAGGCCCTCCCGCACGTGCTCCTTCGCTCCCGCCCCCTGATCCTCCTCGCGGCCCTCCTGCTCGCCCTCGGCGTCGGCGGCGCCGTCGCCGCCAGCCACTTCCTCCGCCAGCCCGCCCCGCTGTCCCCCGCGCTCCGCGGCGAGGCCCTCGCCCGCTCCCTGGGGTGCTTCGGATGCCACGGGCCGGAGGGACGGGCCGGCATCGCCGACCCCTCGGTGCCCGGTGGAGTCGTGCCCGCGTGGGACGGCCCGACGGTCGGGGGGTACGTGCGGGACGACGCCGAGCTGCGCGAGTGGATCCTGGACGGTGCGCCGGCGCGTCTCCGGCAGTCCCCCGTCCCGGGATCGCGGTCGACCCTGCTGCCCATGCCGGCCTACCGCGGCCGCCTCTCCGACCGCGACCTCGAGGACCTCGTGGCCTATTTCAATGCCGTCTCGGGCGGCACCGGCTCGATGCCCGAGGCCCCCTACGAGGGCCGCCGCATCGCCGTGCGCCTCGGCTGCTTCGGCTGCCACGGCCCGTCCGGCATCGGCGGCTGCCCCAACCCCGGGAGCCTCAAGGGCATCATCCCCGCCTGGGACGGGACCGACTTCGCCGAGCTCGTCCGCGACGACGCCGAGCTGCGCGAGTGGATCCTCGACGGGCATCCGAAGCGCCTCTGGGACAACCCGGCGGCGCGGCATTTCCTCGAGGGACAGGTCGTGAAGATGCCCCCGTACCGGGCGCACCTGACGGAGGACGAGACCGCGAAGCTCGTGGCGTACATCCGCTGGCTGCGGAGGAACGTGAAATGAGCCGCCTTCGCGTCCTGGCCGCCCTGCTCGCCGCCGCCGCGGCGCTCCTCGGCGCGAACTTCCTCCGGAGCGACGCCGTCGCGCCCCCGGCGCCGAAGACGGGCGGGGGCCGCCCGGCCACGCCGGTCTATCGCTCGCCGAACCACGTCTGCCTCTCGCCGGACGGGAGCCGCGCCTACGTCGTCAACGCGACCTCGGACTCCGTCTCCGTCCTCGACGTGCGCGAGCGCCGGGTCCTGGGCGAGATCCGCGTCGGCGCACGCCCCGTCCACGCCGCCGTCTCGCGGGACGGGCGCTTCCTCTACGTGAGCTGCCTCTACGCCGGCCGGGTCGACGTCGTCGACCTCGCGGCGGGCAAGGTCGCGCGGACGTTCCAGGCCGGCGACGAGCCGTACGGCGTCACGCTGTCCCGCGACGGCGCCCGCCTGTTCGTGGCGAACAACCTCTCCGACTCGGTGTCCGTCCTCGACGCCTCGACCGGCCGCCTCCTCCTCGAAGTCCCCGTCGGGCGCCAGCCGCGCGACGTCGCCGAGCTCCCCGACGGCCGCCTCGTCGTCACCAACGGGCTCTCCCGCACCCTCTCCCTGGTCGACCCCGCCGCCGGGAAGGTCGTCGAGGACCGCGACCTCGGCCGCGCCTCCATCATCCGCCAGGCCGCCGTCACCCCCGACGGCCGCTGGGCCTTCGCCGCAGGCATCCTCTCCCACGACGAGTTCCCCTCCCTCCAGATGGAGCGCGGCTGGATCCACTCCAACGGCTTCTCCGTCGCCGACCTCTCCCGCCCCGGCCACCGCGTCACCCTCCTCCTCGACCGCCTCCTCAAGGGCGCCGCCAACCCCTGGTCCTGCGTGCTCTCCGCGGACGGGAAGCGCCTGTACGTGAGCCTCTCCGGCGTGCACGAGGTGGCGATCGTGGACGTGGAGAAGTGCCTGGAGTTCGTGCGGGGGGTGACGCCGGAGCAGGTGAAGCCGCTGCAGGAGGACGTCGAGGTCCTCGAGAAGCGCGGGATCGCGCGGCGCCATGACGCGGGCGGCCTCGGGCCGCGCGGGGTCGCGGTGAGCGAGGCGACAAGCGAGATCCTCGTCGCGAACTACTTCAGCGACGCGGTCGCCGTGCTCGACGCGCGGACCGGCGCGGTGCGCGCCAACATCCCGCTCGGGCCGCCGCAGGAGATGTCGCTCTGGCGCAGGGGCGAACTGCTCTTCAACGACGCGCGCATCACCTACCAGAACTGGATGTCGTGCGTGAGTTGCCACCAGGAGGACGCGACGGTGGACGGGCTCAGCTGGGACCTGCCGAACGACGGGATCGGGAACGCGAAGAGCGCGAAGTCGCTGCTGGACGGGCACGAGACGCCGCCGGCGATGTGGGGAGGCGTGCGGGCCGACCTGGACGCGGCGGTGCAGGCGGGGCAGCGGTTCCAGGGGGCGCTTCCGAACCCGGAGAACCACAGGGCGCTGATGGAGTACCTCTCGAATCCCGAGTTCCCGCCGAACCCGTACCGCGCGCGGGATGCGGGGGCCCTGGCGCGCGGGGCGGCGATCTTCCGCGCCGCCGGGTGCGACGTGTGCCACCCGGGGCCGAAGTACACGGACCTGAAGATGCACGATCTCGGGTTCGGGACGCCGGACGACTACAGGTCTCGCTTCGACACGCCGTCGCTGCGCGCGACGTACCGGAGCGGGCCGTGGCTGCACGACGGGCGTGCGCCGACGCTGAAGTCGATCTTCACGGACCACAACCCGAAGGACCTGCACGGCCGGACGCGCGGGCTGACGGACCGGCAGATCGAGGACCTGGTCGCGTTCCTGAGGAGCCTCTGATGCGCGGCGCGCTGCGGGTCGGCGTGGCGGCGGCGGGCGTCCTCGCGGCGCTGCAGGGGATCGTGATCCCCGGGCCGGACACGGGGAACCCGCCGTCGCGGTTCGGGAAGCTGACGAGCCGGCGGTGGGCGTACGGGCAGGCGTACCGCCGCGAGAACCTCGCGCCGGTCGCCAACCCCCACCCCGCTCCGGAGCCGCTTCCCCGCCGCGCGCATCCGTTCGACGTGGCGGTTTCGGCGGACGGGACGAAGGCGTACGTGACGCTGCTGGGCACCGAGCTGTGGCCCGGCGACTCGGTGGCGGTCGTGGACGTGGCGCGCGGCGAGCTCGCGCGCCGGATCGAGCTGCGCCCCGCCGGCGAGTCCGGCCCCCCCGCGTCGGGGCCTTTCCGGCTCGCGCTCCACCCGGGCGGGCGGTTCCTGCTCGTCACCAGCCGCCTCTCCAATTTCGCCAGCGTCATCGACACGAAAACGGACGCCGTCGTCTCCGAGATCCCGCTCGACTTCTACGCCATGGGGATCGCGTTCGCGCCGGACGGGAAGACCGCCTGGATCGCCGACCGCTACCTGGACCAGGTTCTCGTGTTGGATATCCAGGCGGAAGACGCCACCTTCCGCGCCGCGATGCGCGAGGTCGGCGGGATGGACGAGAGGGCGTTCCTGGAGAAGGGCGGGGTCGGCGAGATCCTGCAGAAGACGTGCGGGACCGCGGGGTGCCACGACGAGGCCCGCGGCGGCTTCGTCGCGGGAAAGGACGCCCGCGCGAGCTTCGTGTCATCCCTGTCGCACGTCGCGCCGGGGCGGTCGCGGGAGAGCCGCCTCCTGCGGTCCGCGACGCGGACGCGCGACGGCGGCACCGCCGACATGATGCCGCTGTTCCGGAGCCACGCGAAGGGGACCGTCGTGTTCCCCGAGCCGGCGAAGGACCCCGACTACCAGGCGATCGCCCGCTGGATCGACTCCACGCAGGAAGGCCCCGGCATCCCCGTCGGCAACCCGCGGAGCAAGCCGAAGGTCCTCGCCCTCGGATCCGACGGGAAGTTCCTCTTCGTCGGCAACACCGGCACCCAGGACGTCTCCATCGTCAACGTGCGCCTCGGCCGCGAGGTCGGCGCCATCTACACGCAGAACGTGGTCAACGACGTGAAGATCCACCGCTCGGAGGCGACGGGGCACGACTGGCTCCTGGTGACGACCCTCGGGATCGGCTTCGGCGTCGCCCGCGAGCGGGACCCGTGGGGGGGCGAGTCGTGGGACCGGAAGAACCCCGCCGCCCAGTTCAGCGTCTGGCGCGACGTCGGGACGGGGAAGGTCTTCCCGCGGTCGCAGCAGGAGACGCTCGGGCCGTTCGACGCGGTGGACGGCACGGCGGCCATCAAGTTCCGCGACATCCAGAACGACATCCTCGCCATCGACGTCAGCGCGCTCGACATCCCGGAAGAGCCGCCGAAGTCCGGGCTGCAGTACGTGCTCATGGCGAACAAGTACGAGTCCCACCGCACCTGGGTCCGCTACACCTCCGACACGGCGGAGTCCACGTACGGCGACGTCAAGGGCGACATCCCGCCCGACCTGATGCGCGTCGTCGGCGCGATGCCCGAGAAGATGGCGGTCGCCGGCGACCGCGTCTTCGTGACGATGCAGGGCACCAACGAGGTCCAGGAACTGCGGCTCGACGGCGAGGCGGCCGACCCCAGCGACATCCTCACCCCCGTCCGCAATTACCCGACGGGCCTGCAGCCGATCGGCATCGCCGCCGGCCGCCCCGGCACGCCGTCCGCCGGCAAGGTCTTCGTCGCCAACTTCCTCGGCGGCACCCTCTCCGTCATCGACACCGCCTCCGGCGCCTCCGCCGAGATCGTCGTCGACCCCTCCGTCCTCCGGCTCCCCGTCCCCGCCACCAACGCCGAACGCGGCGAACTCTTCGCCCACACCGCCCTCTTCTCCTCCGACCGCGACACATCCTGCGTCTCCTGCCACTACCTCGACATGGGCGACGGCCGCCCGTGGGGCGTCAGCCAGGTCGTCGGCCAGGAGTACCTCTCCGATGCCGACGAGATCGGCCAGCTCGTCATCGGCGGCACCATGACCGTCCCCCAACAGCGCGGCCTGTACGCGATCCAGCCCTTCTTCCTCGAAGGCACCCTCTCCGCCTTCGAGCCGCGCTCCATGATCATGGAGCACTGCCCCGCCGACGACTTCCGGGGCGACGGCCCGCAGGGCGATTTCACCTGGCTCGAGGCCCACCGCCCGATGGGCCAGACCAACGACGTCCAGTCGAAAATGGACGCCTCCAGCGCCACCGAGGCGCGCCTCGAGGACCGCCGCGACGAGATGTTCCGGAAGCTCTCCCTCCTCTACTTCGGGAAGTCCTTCACGCTCCGCGACTTCCAGCGCTTCGTCGGCGAATGGCAGATCCGCGAGCCGCGCCTCCTGCCGAATCCGTTCGACCGGGACAGCGCCTCGGTGAAGCGCGGCGAGCGGCTGTTCAACGACCCGCAGGTTGGCTGCGTCTCGTGCCACCCCGCGCCGCATTTCACCCGCAAGGATTTCCCGGACAACCGGCAGCAGGCCCTCCCTCCGCTCGTGACGGTCACGGCGCGCGACGGGTCCTTCACGCTGGTCGGGATGGACCGGCTGGACGCGATCAACGGCGTGAAGCGGGACCTGGAGCCGTGGGACGTGGGGCGGGCGGAGGAGCGGCAGGCGAACTACACGACGCTGCAGCTGCGCGGGATCTGGGACCGGCCGCCGGTGTTCCTGCACAACGGGATGGCGCGGTCGCTGCGCGAAGTCCTCTGCGTGCCGGGGCAGCCGGGGCTGGGGTGGTTCCGGTACGAGCCGCTGATCGGCGGAGTGCCCGAGCGGCCGGGGCGGCGCGAGGTCGGGTTCAACGAGACGTGGTTCTTCACGGCGAGTTCGGCGCGCACGAGGGCCTTCGAGCAGTCGGGGGGACGGATCGGCAGCGACACGCACGGCGGGACGTCGCACCTGACCCCGCAGCAGATCGACGACCTCGTGAACTTCATGGAGGCGATCGAATGAAGCTCGCCGCCGCGTTCACGGGGCTCTTCGCCGCGCTCGCCGTCTGGGGCGGGCTGTTGTTCCTGCGCGCCATGACCCCCGCGCCGGCCGCGAAATCCGCGCCCGTCATCCGCATCGTGGAGACGCGCCACGGGGGCGACGGCTCCGCCATGATGGTCGTGCCCGCGATGGAGTTCACGATGGGCTCCGCCGAGACGCACCCCGACATGCCGAAGGAGCCCGTCGGCACGAAGCTCATCCACCCGCCGGACCTCCTCCTCGCCCGCGCCGCGCCGGGCTGGAACCCGCCGGACTCCAGGCCCCGGACCGTGCGCCTCAAGGCCTTCGCGATCGACCGCTACGAGGTCACCAACGGCCAGTACCGCCTCTTCCTCGCCGAAGCCCCCCAGCACCGCTTCTGCCACCCCGACGAGCCGAAGGGCAAGGACCACACGCCGCGCTACTGGCGCGACTTCAACCCGCTGCTGAAGGACGCGGAGTACGCGAAGTCCGCGCCGTTCAGCCGCGCGACGTTCGCGTCGGACGGCAAGCCGGTCGTGG
The DNA here is from genome assembly GCA_020849035.1 of Planctomycetia bacterium. Classification (GTDB taxonomy): domain Bacteria; phylum Planctomycetota; class MHYJ01; order WSZJ01; family WSZJ01; genus WSZJ01. The sequence continues at coordinate 33,263 of JADLHC010000063.1, read as the reverse complement.
GCGTGGACTGGTGGGACGCGTACGCCTACGCGGCGTGGGCCGGCAAGCGGCTGCCGACGGAAGCGGAGTGGGAGCTGGCGGCGCGCGGGGTCGACGGGCGGCGGTGGCCGTGGGGGAACGACTGGGCGTGGGGGAAGGCGAACACGGGCGGCGAGAAGCTGGGGACCGACGTCGTCACGCAGGGACGGGAGAAGGACGGGTTCATCTACCCGGCGCCGGTCGGCAGTTTCCCCGCCGGGCGCAGCCCGTTCGGGTGCGACGACATGGCCGGGAACGTCGAGGAGTGGTGCGCCGGGGGCGCCGCCCGCGGCGGGAGCTCGCGCAGCATGCCCAGCGGCGCCCGCTGCGTCTCCCGGTCCGCCTACGAACGCGAGTTCCGCACCTTCACGCTCGGGTTCCGCTGCGCCAAGGACATGCCATGAGAAAACTCCTCTGCGCCATCGCGATCGCTTCCCTCGCCCGGGCCGAACAGCCCGCCGTCCCCGAGGGCATGGTCCTCGTCCCCGCCGCCGAGTTCACCATGGGCGCGGACGACGGGGCCTTCGACGAGGCGCCGGCGCACCGCGTGAAGGTCTCGGCCTTCGCCATCGACCGCACCGAGGTCACCGTCGCCGCCTTCGCCGAGTTCGCCCGCAGGTCCGGCCGCCTCGAGACCCTCGAGGGCCCGTGGTTCCGCGGCTCCGCCGAGGGCTGCGCGGACCTCATCGCCGTCTTCGAGAAACGCTACGGCGCCCCGTTCGGGGCGTTCGTGCGCCCGGAGGCAGGGGGCGAGGCCAGGCGGCTGGCCCACGACCTTGCCCTCTGGCAGGCCGCCGTCGCCGCCCTCCGCGCCCAGCTCGGCGGGACGTTTGACGACGCGAAACCCGACGCCGCCTCCCTGCCGGCCGTGAAGGCCCTCGTCCGCGACCAGGCCCGCCTCCCCGTCCGGTACGTGACCTGGCGCGACGCCGCCGCGTTCGCGGCGTGGGCGGGGAAGCGCCTCCCGACGGAGGCCGAGTGGGAGCTGGCGGCGCGCGGCGCGGAGGGGCGCCGGTACCCGTGGGGGAACGAGTGGGACGTGAAGAAGTGCCGGGGAGGCCTGGATCCCGACGCCGGTCCCGCCCCCGTCGGCTCCTTCCCCGGCGGCGCCAGCCCCTGCGGCGCGCTCGACATGGCCGGCAACGTCTGGGAATGGACCGCCGACTGGTACGGCGAAAGCCAGTACGCCTCGGACGAGGGCGCCGTCGACCCGAAGGGCGCCGCCGGGCTCCCCGATGGCGAGCTCCCGGGCCCCGACCCGTCCGTCGACCGTCTCCGCACGCCGCTGCAGGGCCGCGAGTCCGACACCCGCAAGGTCGTCCGCGGCGGCTGCTGGGCCGCCGGCCTCCCCGGCCAGGCCGCGTTCAACCTCCGATCCACCCGCCGTTTCTGGGCCAATCCCGAATACGGCCAGCCCGACGTCGGCTTCCGCTGCGCAAAGGACCTCCAATGAACAGCCAGACGACCGGCCACCGCTGCCGCATCCAGACCTGCGACTCCAAGCGCGGATCCTTCACCGAGTACCACGTCACCGGGACCTCCGAGGCAGCCGGTTCCGCGTCGGAGTGCGCCGAGGCCGTCTTCGAGGGAATGGCCTCTTCGCTCGTCGAACATGAGATCCAGCCGATCCAGGAGAAGCTCTACGGGCTCTTCGCTGCGAAAGACGATGTGCTCCGCCGGCGCGAGGAGGCCTGGCTGCGGCACGGACTCGACCCCTCGACGCCCGTCACCTGGATCGAAGGCCGCCCGCCGATGGACACCCCCTTCGTCGGCGCCCAGGTCTGGGGGATTTCCTCGCATCGCGGCGACGTCTCCGTCCGAACGCTCCGCGGCAGCATCGCCGAGTCCGGCCGCTGCTGGACCGGGCACGGGTTCCGCATGATTCACCTCCCCGCCGTCCACGGCTGCGAGGCCGACGGCTCGCTCCCGCCCGGCCACTTCCGCCAGGCGGAACTCATGTTCTCGACCGCCGGCGCCGCCCTCAAGGCCCACGGCCTCTCCTGGCAGAACGTCGTCCGCACCTGGATCTACCTCCCCCGCCTCCTCGACTGGTACGGCGACCTCAACAAGGTCCGCACCCGCCATTTCGCCGCCGCCGGCGTCGGCGGCGAGCACGGCACCCCCTTCCCCGCCTCCACCGGCATCCAGGGCCGCCACGGCGCCGAGGAGTGCTTCATGGACGTCCTCGCCCTCGAAACCACCGGTCCCGGCGGCGCCGTCGCGACGCCCGTCCGCCGCAGCCCGCGCCAGGACCAGTCGTTCTCCTACGGCTCCGCCTTCTCGCGCGGCATGACCATCGCCGTCGAGGGCAAGAAAACCGTCCACATCTCCGGCACCGCGTCCATCAACCGCGCCGGCACCACCGTCCACGTCGACGACCCCGAGGGCCAGTCCCTCGAGACCCTCATGAGCATCTCCGCCATCCTCGAAGAACAGGGCGGCGGCCTCCACAACATCACGTCGTCCACCCTCTTCTGCAAGAACCTCGAGGCCTACGACGCCTGGATGCGCGTCACCCGCCTCCTGGGCGTCCCCGACTTCCCCACCGTCCGCGTGCTGGCGGATGTCTGCCGGCCGGACCTGCTGGTGGAAATGGAAGCGGTCGCCGTCCTCTGAGGCCCACCATGAGCAACCCGAACAACGGCCGTGCGGCGGTGAAGACGACGGTCCTCGTGTGCTTCGAGAGCGACGCGGGAGAGGCGCCGGTGCGCGAGGCGCTCCGGCTCCTCGAGGCCGGCGAGAAGACCGACCCCAACGTGAGGTGGTTCGACGAGGGACTGCTGGCGGCCAAGCTGAGCGGCCCCCTCGCGCCGGAAACGGAAGGCCGGCTGAAGCGGATCCCGGGCGTGCAGCGCCTGGCGGCGCTCCCGACCGGCCGCCGGCTCGGCGCGGGCGCCTTCTCGAAAGCGGAGTCCGCCGTCCCCCTCGCCGCGGGCGCTTCCCTCGGCGACGGCGGGTTCGGCGTCATCGCGGGGCCGTGCAGCGTCGAGGGCGAGTCGCTTCTCCTGGAGATCGCGGAGCAGGTGAAGGCGGCGGGCGCGAAGGCGCTGCGTGGCGGCGCGTACAAGCCGCGGACGTCGCCGTACTCGTGGGGCGGGCTGTGCGAGAAGGGGCTTGAGTACCTCGTCCGGGCGCGGGAGAAGACGGGGCTGCCGATCGTGACGGAGGCGATCGATCTCGAGCAGCTCGACGTGGTCGCGAAGCACGCCGACATCCTGCAGGTCGGCACGCGCAACATGACGAATTTCCCGTTCCTGTTCCGCGTCGGCGCGCACCCGGCGGGGAAGCCGATCCTGCTGAAGCGCGGGTTCGCGAGCTCGATCGAGGAGTACCTCGACGCGGTCGAGTATGTGCTGCTGGGCCGGCTGCTGGCCGGCGCCGAGCGCCCCGGCGTGATCCTGTGCGAGCGCGGCATCCGGACGTTCGAGACCGCGACGCGCTACACGCTCGACGTCGCCTCGATCCCGATCCTGCAGGAGCGCACGACGCTCCCGGTCATCGCCGACCCGAGCCACGCCGCCGGAAACCGGAAATGGGTCCCGCACCTGTCGAAAGCCGCGGTCGCCGCAGGCGCCGACGGCCTCCTCATCGAGGTTCACACCGATCCCGAGAAGGCCTGGTGCGACGCCGACCAGACGATCTCCACCGACGCGTTCCGGACGCTGATGGAGGAGCTGCGGGCGATCGCCCCGGTCCCGGCCGCGTCCTAGCCTCCCGAAACCGCCCGGCGTAGAATCCCGCTCCTTCCCTCGCGGAGCCCTCCATGCGCTTCACCACGCTGGCCCTCGTCCTGGCCCTCCTCGCCGGCTGCGGCAAGGGTAGTTCGTCCTCCTCCTCCTCGTCGTCCTCCGGGAGCCCTTCCACGAACACCTCCTCCCCCGCCTGGAAACCCATCCCTGGCGGCCGCGAACATCGCTTCGCCGGCGTCGCCGCCGACATCCCGCCGGGCTGGAACGTCGTCCCGCAGGGCGACGCGACGCTCGTCGCGCCGGCGTCCGCCAACCAGGGCACCATCGACGAGATCTACGCCTTCATGGGCGCCCCCACGGTCAAGGACCTCGACACCCCGGGCCTCGACCAGTACCTCGACAACGCCGTCATGCAGCTCCTCCAGGTCCCCGCCCGGCGCAACGGCGACCCCAGGCCCGTCAAGATCGGCGCCCTCGACGGCCGCCTCTGGTCCTGGACCGCCACCCTCGCCGACGGCCGCCGCGCCGAGGTCCGCAGCTGGGCCTTCAACGGCTCCTACGTCGGCTCCTTCACCGCCGTCGCGACCACCGAGGCGCTGCAGAAGCGCCAGCCCGAGCTCGACCAGATCCTCGCGTCCTTCCGCCGCCCCGCCGCCGCCGCCATCACCGCGGACCGCCTCTGCACCACCTGGGTCCGCGCCTTCGGCCGCACCGGCGGCGTCAGCGGCAACTCCAACGAACAGCGCATCACCTTTCACCCCAACGGCCGCTTCGAGTACCACTCCGAAGGCACCTCCTACGGCATCTTCCACTCCGGCTCCTCCCAGACCGACCTCTCCGGCTCCTGGAAGCTCAGCGGCGACCAGCTCACCGGCAACGTCGACGGCGGGGAGTCGAAGACGTTCACGCTCGAGGCGCGGACCGAGGCCGGGACCGGCGCGGCCGTGATCGCGATCGACGGGACGGAGTTCCGGCAGGTGGACGGGAGGCCGTGGTAAGGCTGCGGTGAACTACGGCCTTGGTTGCTGCGCTTCCGGGAAGGGCTCCCCGGAAGCCAGGCGCCTGATCAGGGCGTTCGCGCAGATCGCGTATTGCGAGTACAGGGGCGTGTCGTCCTCGACGTAGGCGATTTCGACGACATGCCACTCCGTCCCGCACTCGCAGTTCGCAGTCTCGACTCCTGCCGCGGCTTCAGCCTGCAGTTGAGCCTCGTCCATCGGTTTGTAGCTGCCGGCGTGGACAGGCGGCAGCTTCACGACCGTCACCCCGGTCGCTGGCTGCTTGCTCACGCGAAGCCCCAGGAAGTTGTGCGTGGGCCCGGTGATCCTCGAGACGCAGTGACGGCCGTCGCGGAAGGAAAAGTTCAAGCGTCCTCTTGCGTCAGCTCGACCGCGCGCCCGTCGGGGTCCCGGAGAAGAGCCCTCAGCCCGTCGGGCCCGGAGTTCGGCTTGTTCTCCACGCGCCAGCCCGAGTTCCGCGCGGCATTGCAGCACACCACGACGTCCGGCACGCAGAACCCAAGGCGCGTCGTCGCGTCCGCGACCTTGCCCTCGGGCAGCGAGTGAATCTCCAGCACCGCGTCCCCCGCCTCCGCCGCGAGGTAGGGCGGCCCCTTTCCCTTCTGCTCCTCCTCGAAGTCGAACCCGAGGCACTCGTAGAAGTCGCACAGCTCCTCGAGCTTGTGGGTCCTGAGCACAAGCCGCGACAGGGTGGGCATGGATGCTCCTCGTTGGCCTCGTCCCGCGACGCCGGGGTTACCCGGTGCGTCCAATTCGCTTACGGGCGCCGGAATTCGCTGCGGCACCGGGCGCCAGCTTCTTCACGCAGAAGGCATTCAGGCTCTCCCCCTGCCGAAGCGCTTCGACGGCCAGCCGCTTGTGCAGGTCCTTCCCGACACGAAGCACGAACTTGCCGGAGTAGGATTTCCCCGCGGTCGGCGGGGGAAGAGGCGCCTTGTCCTTCGCGTGGATCCGGATCCACTCTTCGACGGCGTCACAGAGTTCGGCATAGACGGCTTTTTCGCTGCTGCCGTGCACGCCGCCGAACATCAGCCCGGGGCAGGTGCCCACGTAGCAGCCGTCTCTCCTCGACCACTCGACGACTTTCAGGTACCGGTCGGACGCCTTCATTTCTTCGCGCTCCTGATCGCGGCCTTCACGGCCTTCTCCTGGTACGGCTTCGCGTCGTCCCCCGGCCCGCCCCTGACGGTGACGTTGACGCCCGAGGCGTGCCGGAAATTGCGGTGACTGCCCTTTCCGCCGCGGTCCTCGAAGCCGGCCTGCTGGAGGTCTCGAAACAGCTCTCTCACCTTCCTTGGCATGATATCATAATACCACTTGGATTCTGGAATCGATCACGCTTTGCCGGCTTCGCACGCCTTTGGATCACCCGTGCGCCTCGGCAATTGCCGCCGAGTCCCGCCTTTTCCTAGCCACGTGCCAGGCTGATCAGGAACAGCCGATCCTCGGGACGAAGCAATGCCCTCGCCTCCTCGATCCCGTCTTCCTTTCCGTCTGCCGCATCGGCAAGATTCTGGGTGATCGCAAGCAGGAGGTGGAGCCCTCCATTGAGGTCATGGTCGCCCGTATCCCCCCATTGATTCCATGATCGAAGGAAGCGGACAAGGTCTTCCCAGGAATTGACGTCCTTGATGGTCATCGCTCAGTCTCCAATGATCTTCACCAGCACCCTCTTCGCCCGCCGCCCGTCGAACTCCCCGTAGAAGATCTGCTCCCACGGGCCGAAGTCCAGCTTCCCCTTCGTGATCGCGCACACGACCTCGCGCCCCATGATCTGCCGCTTGTGATGCGCGTCGGCGTTGTCCTCGCCGGTGCGGTTGTGGTGGTAGCGCTCGGGGGACGCGTCGAACGGCGCGAGCTGCTCGAGCCAGCGCTTGTAGTCCTCGTGCAGGCCGCGCTCGTCGTCGTTTATGAAGACGCTCGCGGTGATGTGCATGGCGTTGACGAGGCAGAGGCCTTCCTTCACGCCGGACTTCGCGACGATCTGCTCGACCTGGCCGGTGATGTTGAGGAAGTCCATGCGGGCGGGGATGTTGAAGGTGAGGTACTCGGTGGTGGATTTCATCGCGATTTCGCCTTTTTCGCTGGGCGGGGAGACTCGCCGGTCGCCGCCGCCTGTGCCTCGAGGACGCGGTAGACGACCTGCAGCGCTGCGGGAAGCGCTTCCCACGCCCACCCGCGCCGGACTTTTCCATCCGTGAAGTTCAGGTGCTCGACGAACGAGACGGCGATGGCGTTGCGGAGTGCCGGGCGCCCGGTGACAAAGTGGCGTTCGGCGTTGCGGAAGGTCCGCGTAAGGGTCGCCCGGTCGCCCGCGTCGATCGCGGCCTGGGCCAGGCGGGCGAACTCGCACATTTCGAGATGCAGGAGGCCGCCCCAACCGTTGACGGCGTCGCGCAGCAGCGGGAACTCCGCCTTGACGTCGCGGAGAAAGTCACTGCGGTGAGTCGTGGTCACTCTCACGTTTGGCGCCCTCGTCCCTGCCGGAGCTTCTCGACTTCCCTGAGCGCGTCGCCAATCCCGCTCGTGATGTACCCGTCCTCGTCCTTCCAGCCGTCGTCGCTGAGGCCGCAGGCGTCCTGTTGCCTCCGCGCCTCCTCGAGGGCCCGGGCGACCGCGCCGAGGTAGTCGGCCTCGGCCAGCGGCACGCCCTCGACGCATCGGCGCGCGATCCGCAGGCCTTCGCGGATGAGCTTGCCGGGGTCGGGGCGGTCGTACCCGCGGTTCTGGCGCAGGACTTCGCCCTCGATCCGCTCGAGGGCGGCGAGCAGTCGCCTCTGCAACTCGTCCGCCTTCACTTCGCCTCCCCCCCGCCCTTCTCCTCCGGCACCGCGAACGTCTCGTCCGCGATCTCGCCGTCGCACGTCATCGCGCTGAACGTGTACGTCACCTTCGCGACCACCGCGCCCTTCTTCCGCTCCACCGTCTCGCGCTTCAGCAGCTCCAGCTTCTCCGCGTCGATCCACAGCGTCATCTCGATCTTCGTGCTCCCGCGCGACGCCGTGTACGTCACGACTTTCGCCGCGCGCTCGCCGACCTTCTCGTCCGCCGCGAACGCCCAGTCCGCGTACGTCATCGCGGTCTTCGGCGCCGTCCCGCCCATCGTCTTCGACAGGTCCCGGACCGGCGCGCGCACCGCCAGCCCGCGCGCCTTCTCCGCCAGGTCCGCCGCCGCGTCCGTCACCTCCGTCCCGTCCGGGTCGCCCCGCGCCACCCGCTTGCCGTCGCACACCGCCGTCAGCGTGAACGCCGTCTTCCCGTCCGACCCCTTCCCCTCCACCTTCAGCCGGGCCCGGTTCCCCTCCTTGAAGTCCACAGCCACGTCGAACGACTGTTTCTCGTCGCCGGCCGCGACCTCCATCGAGAGGCGCATCGAAACGGCTTTCGCCGAAGCGATCTTCGCCTCGACCTTCTTCACCAGCTCCTCGGCGGCGGGGTCGGGTTTGGGGGGAGCGGCGTCCTCGGCCAAGACCACGGTGGCGCAAAGGACAAGGACGGGAAGCGAGCGCATCTCAAGTTCTCCCAGGAAGGATTACGGGCTCACCCAGAGGAAGAGGGCCGTTTCCTCGAGAACAGCCGTGTCTGCAAGATCTCCGGATTGACGCACGAGTTCCGAGATTTCCGCAATTTCCCAGCCCTCGAAGTCCTCGACGCGCTGGAGATCCTCCGCCAGATCCTCCACTTCGTCATTTCCGAGTGAGGCGATCTCCGCCAGCCGTCGCGTCGCCTCCCCAGAGAATCGAAACACCTGGGGAGTCCCCGACTCTTCGCTGCCCGCCGGCGCGACGGCCTCGAGCCACCGCGTGAACTCGGCATCGGGGGACTGGCTGCAGATCATGGAAAGCAACAGCGCGAACTTCACGTTGTCCATCCCCTTGAACGCGAAGGACGTCCAGCGGCGGCCGGGATCATCCGATGCGAGAACCTCCTCCGCGGATTCCGCGGGTGCAACGACCAGTTCCGAGAGACCTCCCATACGTCCCCCTCCCTTCCAGGTTGCCGTGGAGACTACTCCGAATCCTCCGGGGGTGTCTTGCTTTCCAGAAGTCGTTTCGCTTCCCTGACCAGGTGACGAAGATTCCGTTGCGTCTGTACCTCGAAACGTCGTTCTGGCGAAGGCTAGTCGATAACCAGTCGCCGGAACGCCGGAAGGCGTCCTATCGGCTCTACCGGTTTCTCCTGGACCGCCACGAAATGCTGGTTTCACCGCTCGTCTTTGAGGAACTGGAGCACACGACAACCGCCGCAGAGCTCAGGCCCCTGCTCCGCAAGATGAAGAGAGGTCGTGTTGAGCGCCTCGCGCAAACGGCCGCTGTCACCCAGGCGGCGCAGTCTCTCCTCGACGAGGCCGGCTGGGGAGGCGGCCAGGGGACCGACGCGCTGCATATCGCATTTGCTATGATGGCGAACGTTGACGTGCTGGTGACTTGGGACGCGGCCGACATCGCGCGGAAGAAGACACGGGATCTTGTCCGGAGAATTGCCCGAACCTGGCGAATCCCCTTCCCCGAGTTGCTGACACCCGTGGAGACCCTGCAGTGGCTGCACCTCTCGACCCGATGATGGCCGAACTCAAGGCCTACCGTCGCAAGCTCGGCCTCCGCCTGGCCAAAGCGGACCGGGAGGGGCGCTTTGCGCAGGAACTCCGCAGGATCTGCCGGTCGGCGACGCGCTGGTACAACGCCCAGATTGCGGCGATCGAGCGGGAAGATGCGGCCAGGAAACGAAGGGCGCGCAGGGCGACGGCGCGGAGCATCGAGCGCCCTCCGAAACCGCGTCGCAGCGTCCGCACGCCAGGACGCCACCGGTAGCGCTATCCGTCGCCCCGGTCGATTGACCTCCGAGCCAGAGTAGGATGTCACCATGGCCACGACGGGCGAACCAATGTACCAGCGGATTCTCCGGAACTACTCCGCAGGCATCTTCTGCCTGGGCGAGTGTGTGCGCCAACTGGAGGAGGTCGCAGCGCCCGAGAACGTCGAAGCCATCGTCGCAGGGTCGCCTCCAGAAGTGTGTGAAAGGCTTCGCCAGGCTGCGACGAACGCTCCGCGATCTGACATCGAGTGGCTGCGTGTTTTCGATGTCGCCGGCATCACGGAGTCGCCGGGGACCGTCTTCCCGCCGTGGACACCGGAGGACGAAGACCGCAAGAGACCGACGCGAGCAGGAATCGAAGCGCTCCGCGTGCACTGGAGTCTTCCGATCGCGGAGAAGAGGCCACAGCCTGTCATGCTGCTGGCGCCGGGCGATCGCGAAGCAGTCTCCGAACGACTATCAGTTTCCGGGGCCGCGAATCTCCGCCTGATGACGAGTACGTCTGAGTTGCCCTCGGACTTGCACGATCGACACGTCGTGCTCGTCCTTTCGGAGCTCTCCTTGTCCTCGACCGAGTTCCAGGAAGCGGCGATGGCGGCAGTTATCGGATCCGTACCCGGCCGGCGTCATGTTCTGGCGCTGGATGCGTGCCCCATACCCGAGAGTCTCTCGCGGCTCCGGCTTCTGCCCCTGTTGGTCCTGGATGGCGACGTGACGCGGAGCATCAATGAGACGGGCGTCGTGCCCGTCGCGCGCTGGGTCACTCCAGGTCCAGCGGTGCCGCTCATGCTCCTCTCCGTGCAGCGCCGTTTGCCCGGCAGGTTTGATCGAAAGCGGGACGACAGCCCCGACCCGCGGTTCCGTTTCGATCAGGTCACTCCATTGCAGATCGAGGTGCAAGTCTCTACCCGGGAAGTGATCCCCGTCGACCTGGAACACTGGAATCACAAGGGACGTCCGTCGCTCGCGATTCTCAGCTTCCCGGACGGAGATCGCGATCTGTTCGGTCCGCAGCACCGTTGCACTCCAACCCGCACTGCACTTCTCGAAGCGCTTCTCACGTTCGAAGGCGCTTCGACCTTGAGTTTGCCACTCCTCCTCGACAAAATCTCGCTGTGGCCCTGAACCTGCGCGTACTGCTGGCGTGGAGCGCGATTTCAGCGCTCGCTACGGCCCAGTCTCCCGCCCCTCTCAAGCTCTCCGTCCCGAAGGACCACCCGCGCATCGGGATCTCGTCGGCCGAGCTGGAAAAAGTCCGCGCGAACATCGCGAACGAGCCGTGGGTGACGCTGTGGAAGACGGTCGTGGCGAAGTCGGAGGGGACGCGGCGCGGCGCGCTGACGGCGAAGGACGCGTTCGGCGGCGCGAGGGGGCAGGGGGCGCGGTTCACGGTGACCGAGGCGCTGGAGTGCGTGGCACTGCACGCGCTGGTCGGGAAGGACGCGGGGGCGGCGAAGGCGCTCTCCGACTTCTTCGAAGCCTGGGACCCGGCGTCGCTGGAGAAGGACATCGGCGACACGGACTTCATGTCGAGCGGGGAGTTCTTCGAAGGGCTCGCGGTGGTGCTCGACTGGACGTGGGACCTGCTCTCGGACAAGGGCCGCGCCGCGCTCCGCGCGATCGTCGAGCGGCGCGCGAAGCACAACTACGACGGGTTCATCGGGAAGAAGTCGTGGGAGGCGACGACCGACGCGAACAACCACTCGATGGCGTCCATGGGCGCGCTCGGCCTCGCGGCGGTCGCGCTGTGGCACGAGAACCCCGACGCGCCGAAGTGGGCCGGGCTCGTGAAGGCGAAGATGGACTCCTACCTCGCGTCCTCGTTCGACCCCGACGGCGCCTGCTACGAGGGCACCATGTACGGGCCCTTCGGCCTCTTCCGCATCCTCCCCTTCTCCGACTGCTGCCTCCGTTACGGCGCCGGCGACGCGCTGCAGACCCTTCTCCCGAAAGTCCTCGTCCAGCTCACCAACGAGCTCGTCCCCGGCCGCGAACGGATGCTCCCGATCAACGACACCGACGGGAACTACCGCTCCTGGGGAGGGCTGCTGTTCCTGTACGACGCCGCGCGGCACGAGTCGCCGATTTCGCGGTGGATGTGGGCCGACGTGCTGGGCCGCTCCGCCGGGAACGGCGGCCACACCTGGGCGTTCGCCGTGCTGTGGGAGGACGGCAAGACCGACGGCCGCCCGCCGGAGAAGAAGGTCGCCGTCACGCGCGGCCGCGGCACGTTCACCGTCCGCACCGGCTGGGAAAAGGACGACTTCCTCGCGGCGTTCGAGTGCGGGAAGCGCGTGCCGGGCTGCCACGGGCAGTCGGATGTCGGGCATTTCCTGGTCTACGCGAAGGGCCGCTGCCTCGCGGCGGACACGGGCTACTCGAACGTCGCGCAGGAAGGGACGCCGCACCAGTCCGTCGGGCACAACCTCGTCCTCGTGGACGGCAAGGGGCAGGTGATCACGGGCGGCGGCGGCGTCACCGAGGGGAAGCTCGTGCAGTGGGAGGAGCGCAAGTCCCTCGTGTGGGCGCAGGCCGACCTCGCAAACGCCTACGCGCAGAAGGCCTACAACCCGATGGCCGTGGCCGCGCGCTGCTTCCTCGTCCTCACCGGCCCCGACCCGTACGTCGTCGTGGCCGACGCGTTCGTGAAGGACGCGAAGGACCACGAGTACACCTGGCTCCTCCACGGCAACGCCGACTCGAAGTTCGACCTCGCCGGGGACCGCGCCACCCACGTCGCAGGCAGCGCCGCCCTCGACGTCGTCCCCTGCCTCCTCGACGCCGCCCCGCCCGCGTTCGAGACAAAACGCTTCCCGTCGAACAACTTCGGCGAACACGACGTCCTCCGCGCGACGATGAAGGGCAAGCGCTGGCTCGGCCCGACCGTCCTCGCCCCGCGCGGCAGTTCCGACGAACCCGTGGCCGTCAAACGCGAAGTCAAGTCCGGCAAGCTCGTCGTCACCGTCACCCGCGGCGGCGCGAAGGACGAGTTCACCCTCACCGCCGCCCCGAACGGCGGCATCGCCGCGATCCGCGTCGTGCGGACGGCGGACGGGAAACCGGCGGCGGAGGAGCTGAAGCTGAAGTAGCCCCGCCTGCAGCGCCCTTCAGCGCGCCGTTTCAGCGCCTTTCAGCGTCGGGCCTTTCCGCAACAACGAAAACAGCGGGACGCAGAAACGCGCGGAAACGACACGCTGAAAAGCACTGCGGGCGCCGGCTACTTCGGGGCGGGAAGCGCCCCCAGCTCCGCCACCGCGCTGCGGATCACCTCCGTGTTCTTCACGCCGGCGGCGGACGGCTCGAGCGTCACGGCCTGCTCGAGGTCGGCGAGCGCGCCCTTGCGGTCTCCCTGCCGGCGCTTCACCAGCCCCCGGCCGTGCCAGGCCTCGACGCATTTCGGGTCCGCCTCGATGGCGCGACCGTACGCCTCGGCGGCGGCGGCGAGGTCGCCCCTGGCGCGGGCGGCGTCGCCGTCCTCGACATCCCCGGCCCACACGGTCAGCGAAAGGACCATCGCCAGCAGCGTGCGCTTCATGCGATGTATCTTCCGCCCGGACATCGGTTTTCGTTTTTCCTTTTTCGTTTTTCCTTTCGTGTCCGTTCGACTCACTCGCCGCCAACAGTCCCCGTAGTACCATGCGCTCCCCTCACTGGAGGTCGCATGCGCCTTCTCCCAGCGCTGTTCGCCGCAGCCGTCCTTGCGCTTCCCGCCACAGCCCAGGCCCCCCCGATGCCGCCGATGCCGGGGCAGGAGGGGACGGATGCGTTCAACCTCGGGGTGCTGGGGGCGGAAGGGCTGCCGATCAGGAAGCCGGACGAGGCGTGGAAGCTGCCGCGCGGCGCGGTGGCGATCAAGGTGACGAAGATCCTCGACGGCGGGCCGGCGCTGGAGGCCGGGCTGCAGGCGGACGACGTGATCGTGCTGGTGGGCGGGCAGGCGATGACGGTGAAGCACATGCTGGCGGTGTACCAGCTGGTGGCGGCGATGGAGGCGGTGTCGTCGACGAAGAAGGGGGAGTCGACGCTGACGGTGATGCGGGAGGAGAAGGTGGTGACGCTGAAGCTGAAGCTTCCGTCGCTGGGGGCGCACGGCGCGAACTGCCCGGTGGGATGCGGGCGGTGCGAGAAGCTGGTGGACGAGTCGCTGAAGATCCTGGCGGGGCTGCAGGAGGCGGACGGGGCGTTCCCGATCGGGATCGGCGGGCAGAACGGGCGGGTGGCGGTGACGAGCCTGGCGGGGCTGTCGTTCCTGGCGAACGGGAGCACGTCGAAGGAAGGGCCGTGGGCGGACAACGTGGCGCGGGCGGCGAAGTGGGTGGCGGAGCGGTGCGGGAAGGAGGAGGCGAACCCGTGGGGGCGCGAGCGGCCGACGGGGGGGGCGAACTGGAACCAGACGAACTGGTCCCTCGCGTACGGGGTGCTGTTCCTGAGCGAGATCTACCGCCTCGACCCGACGCCGGAGCTGGAGCAGCGGCTGACGGAGCTGATGCAGACGATCGAGAAGAACCAGGAGGCGTCGGGCGGCTGGGCGCACGGCCCGGGCGGCCCGAACGCGCTGAACTACGTCGAGCTGCAGATCGTGGGCAACCTTGAACTTGCGGCGCTCGGCGCGCTGCGGAAGGCGGGGTTCAAGCCGTCGCAGGAGGTGATCGACAAGGGGGTGGCCTACATGATCTCGACGTCGGGCGGCGACGGCGGGATCGGGTACAGCGCCAACCCCGGCCAGAAGGGCATGGGCGACCCGGGGCGGACGGCGCTCGGGGTCTGGGCGTTCGGGAACCTCGGCATGCAGGCGCACCCCTTCTACGCCAAGATGGGGTCGTACTTCAAAAGGACGATGGAGGACCTTCCGGGCGGGCACGTGTCCCCGATCATGCACTACACGTCGGCGGCGTTCGCCTGCGCCCATCTGGGCGGGACGACGTGGAAGGACTTCATGGCTCTCTTCCGTCTTGAAATCCTGGCGGCGCGGAGGCCGGACGGGACGTTCAGCGCGCGGCCGACGGAAGAAACGGTGGCCATGCACAACAATACCGACCGGACGCTGGGTCCGGCCTGGACCACGGCCAGCTACTCGCTGATCATGCAGGTCCCGCGGGGGAAGCTGAAGATTCTTACCGGAGTGAAGTAACTCATTATCCTGAGGCACTTTCCGGCCCCGGGGGGGCCCCCCTCCGGGCTTTTTTTTCTTCCCTTAAGACCCTTAATTCGGGATGTTGGGGGAATGTTCACCCGCCCTGATGCCGTTATATGGGGCAGGAGAAACTCCATGAGAAACATTCATCCCGTTCCCGACAGCATCGTCGCCAAGATCCAGATGTTCCTCCTCCAGCCCATTCCGCCCAAGGAATCCCAGTTCCGGCGGAAGTGGGAGGACCAGTGCCGGGCCCTTCCCCCGGGCGCTGACGAGGTCCTTCTGGAAACCCTTCGCCGCGGTACGCCGGCCGAGCAGGATTCCGCCCTGATTGCCCTGAAGAGCATCGGCTGGGACGTGATGGAGCGCGGCGAGATCGGAGACAAGACCTACATGCTCCGTCGCAGGGGCGACAAGGAGTGGCAGACGATCCGCCCGATGCTGCAGCTCGACTGAACCGACCGCCGTCGCCACCAGGGCCGGAGCCCCCGCTCCGGCCCTTTTCTTTTTTCCGGCGCGTTCCGCTAAGATGCCCTCCCCCCTCGCCTTGCGGAGTGCACCCGTGAAGCGCTTTTCTCTGGTGGCGGCTTCCCTGCTCCTGCCGGCCCTCGCGTTTGCGCAGGCCGCGAAACCCTCCGAGGCGCTGACGGCCGCCGAGATGAAGGAGGCGGAGGCGGCGATCAAGGCGTACTTCGAGGGGAAGACGGACGCGGACCGCGCGGCGGCGGTGGAGCGGATGCGCGCGATCGACCATCCCTCGAAGACGGACGTGGGGAAGCTGGCGCTGAAGGCGTTCCAGTGGGCGAAGGCGGGGGCGCGGCTGGCGGACAAGCCGAAGGTGACGTGCACGCATCCGGACTACCCCGGGGAGTTCGAGATCCAGGTGGCCTCGGGGGCGAAGAAGGGGCAGCCGACGGGGCTGTGCATCATCCTCCACGGTGGCGGCGCGGGGGTGGGCGACAGCGGGCAGATCCGGTCGCTGCTGGGCGCGCCGGCACCGGGGATGACCCACGTGTGGCCGACGGTCATCCAGAAGACGGATTCCGCATGGAACACCGAGCGCGAGGAGCAGTACGTGCTGGCGATCCTGGACGACGTGAAGCGCACGTACGCGGTGGACACGAACCGGGTCTACATCGCCGGGCACTCGATGGGCGGGTACGGCACGTGGTCGATCGGCCCGCGGCACGCGGACCTGTTCGCTGCGGGCGCGGCGATGGCGGGAGGAATCTTCGTGGGGGGCAAGGACGGCGACGGCAAGCTCATCGTCGCGAGCGGGATCCTCCCGAATCTCAGGAACCTCCCCTTCTGGTTCTTCAACTCGACGGACGACAAGCAGGTGCGCCCCGACAGCGCGATCCGCGCGGCGGAGCTGCTTGAGGGAATGAAGAAGGACTACGGGGCGTTCGACTTCGTGTTCAAGAAGTACACGGACATCGGGCACGGACTCCCGAAGGAGGGGTGCTCCGAGATCTGGAAATTCGTGTTCTCGAAGAAGCGCGATCCGCTTCCGAAGCGCGTGCTGTTCGAGCCTTCGAGGAGCTACAAGACGGACTTCTACTGGATCCGCGCTTCGGGGGGCGGGAAGTACGACGTGGAGCGGGAGGGGAACAGGATCACGGTGCACGAGGGGTCGGGGGTGACGATTTTCCTGAACGAGAAGATGGTGAAGTACGACCAGCCGGTGGTGGTGGTGGACGGAAGCGGGAAGGAGCTGTTCAACGGGACGGTGAGGCTTTCGCTCGCGGTGATGCTGGAGACGATCGGGGCCCGCAAGGACCCCGAGATGTGGTTCACGGCGGCGATCGCGCTGAAGTAGACGCGCGGGTGTAGGATTCCGGGATGCGGCGCGCCCTCGTCGTTCTCGCACTCCTGGCCCTTCCCGCCTTCGCCCAGGATCCGGGCGCGAAGATTGCGGACCCGATCCGCGTGGACGGCGGGCTGATCACGGGCGGCGAGGAGTCGCCTATGGGGGGCGTGCGCGTCTGGCGCGGGATCCCGTACGCGACGCCGCCGGTCGGACCGCTGCGCTGGAAGCCGCCGCAGCCGCTCGAACCGTGGCAGGGGGCGTTCCTGTGCTCCGAGTTCGGGCCGGGCTGCCCGCAGCCGCCGACGGCGCTCCCGATCCCCCTCCAGGTCCGCAACCAGTCGGAGAACTGCCTGCGGCTGAACGTGTGGACGCCGGCGAAGCGGGTGACGGACGGGCTTCCGGTGCTGGTCTGGGTGCACGGGGCGTGCGGGGGATTCGCGCGCGGGTCGGCGGGGGAGCCGGTGTACGAGGGGGAGCTGCTGGCGGCGCGCGGCGTGGTGGTGGTGACGTTCAACTACCGGCTGGGGGTGTTCGGGTGGATGGCGCACCCGGCGCTCTCGAAGGAGTCGGCGGGTGGCGTGTCGGGGAACTGGGGGCTGCTGGACCAGATCGCGGCGCTGGAGTGGGTGAAGCGCAACATCGGGAGGTTCGGGGGAGACCCGGCGAAGGTGACGCTGGCGGGGCAGTCGGGCGGTGCGGCGTGCGTGGCGGCGCTGATGGTCAGCCCGAAGGCGAAGGGACTGTTCCGGCAGGCGATCGTGCAGGGCGCGGGGCCGCAGTGGATCCGGCGGCGGCTGCGCGAGGCGTGCGGCGGGCTGGCGTCGGGGGAAGCGCAGGGCGAGGCGCTGCAGAAGTCCGTGGGAGCGGCGTCGATCGAGGCGCTGCGGGCGATGTCCGCCGACGAACTGCTGGCCGCCGCGAAGACGGCCGAAGGGCCGTTCGCGGGCGGCGAGCAGTGGGGGCCCGTCGTGGACGGCGCGCTCCTGCCGGACGACCCGTGGGCGCTCTGGAACGCCGGCGCACAGGCCGACGTCCCACTCCTGTGCGGCGCGAACGCCGACGACGGATCGGTCTTCCCCGCCCCGGTCGGCGTCGTGGACGTCTGGCAGTACAAGGACTGGCTCAAGACCGCGTTCCCCGCGGACCCGGACCGGATCGCGAAGACGTTCGCACCGAACCTGCGCGACGACGTCCCCGCCACCCTCCGCGACCTCTTCACCGACGCCCTCGCCGTCGAGCCCGCCCGGTTCATCGCCCGCGCCCACGCGGCCTTGGGCCGGAAGGGGTGGCTCTACGTCTTCACGCGGGTGTCGCCGGGGGCGGAAAAGCGCGGCCTCGGGGCGTTCCACGGGGCGGAGGCCGGGTACGTGTTCGGGACGATGGCGGGGCCGGTGGGGCACGACGAGACGGACCACCGGCTGGGGAAGCGTCTGTGCGACGCGTGGGCGCAGTTCGTGAAGACGGGCGACCCGAACGTGGCGGAGTCGGTGGAGTGGCCGGAGTACGCCTCGGCCGAGGACGCGTGGCTGGAGGCGGGCGACGAGCTGCGGGTTGTGCGCGGGTACCGGCGCGAACGGCTCGACGCGCTGGCGGCGGTGCGGGAGAAGGAAGCCGCGCCGCCGAAGTAGGTCTACTGCTTCGTCTTCTCGCGGAGCACTTCCAGCGCCATCACGAACGCCGCGTCTCCCTCGCCGCCGGGGGCGACCTCAATGTCCGGGGCGATCCCCTTTCCTTCCGTCGGCGTTCCGTCGGGGAGCATGTCGACCCACCGCGAAAACCAGACCGTCACGCCGTTGGGCAGCTCGACCGGGGCCGGGTTCCCGCTCGCCCCTGCCGTGGAGAGCCCGACGAGCGTCGCGTGCGGGAGGGACTTGAGAGCCTTCACGAACCCCTCGCCGCTCGAGATGCACCCGGGACCCGTCAGCACCACGACGGGCTTCGTGAACGTCTTCCCGGCTCGCGGCGCGATGCGGCGCTCGGAGGGCTCGGTGAAGTCCGAGGGCTTCGGGCCGGAGCGGAAGCGGGCCTTCGCGTAGACGCGCTCCCTGTCGGCGAAGATCGCCGCGAGGGCCTGGGCGCGCAGCTCGTTCCCGCCGGCGTTCCCCCGCAGGTCGACGATGAACGCCGGGGCCTCCAAGCGCGCCTCGATCTCCGCCGCGATCTTCGCGGCCGTCGAATCGTCGAGCACGAGGGATCCGATCGCGACGTACCCGAACCCCTCCGCCGTCGTCCCGGCAAACGCGACCTTCCCGATCTGCACGACGCCGGTCAGCTGCTTCCCGATCCACTTGTAGTCGAAATTCGGCGTCCACCGCCGCTGGCAGGTCTCGACCCTCGTCCCGTCCGCCTTCACAACGTGGACGTGCGGGTCCTTCAGTTCCGCCAGCATCGCAACCGCCGCCGCCGCGAACGACTCCGCGTCCTCCGCGGCGTCCGCCAGACGGTCGCGGTGCGCGCGCGCCAGCGCCACCGGGTCGAGTCCCTTCAGCTCGAAGTAGCTGTAGTTCCGCGAGAGCTGCCGGAGCAGCACGTCCGCGCTGTCGCCGGGCTCAAGCGCCTCCAGCACGAACGCCCGCGCTTCAAGGCGCCCCGTCTTCGACAGGAAGACCGCGGCGCGCAGCGTCGCCACCCCGGGCCGCGCGAGCAGGATCTCGTGCGGCGCCCAGTCCGCCGTGCCCACCGCCGCGAACATCCGCGACGCCGGCTTCCCCGCGGCGTCCACGGCGAGAAGCGCGCCGTACACGTTATCGAACTGCCCCTCCTCCAGCGCCAGGCCCGTGGTGCGCGCTTCGAACGACAGCCGGTAGCACCCGTCGGGCTTCACCGCGACGTCCTGCGAGAGGAAGCGCCACGACCGGGTGGACGCGTCGCCGGAGAGCCGGAGGCCGCCGCCCTCCGCCGGGCCCACGACTGACGGCGTCCCGCCGGGTGAGCCGGCGCCGTGCTCGGACCTCCACTCCTCCGGCACGCCGTCCCGCCACTTCGAGAAGTCCCCGTTCCGGAGCAGGTTGTCCCCGGCGAACGCCGGAAGGGCGAGCAGCACCACGAGGATCGTCCGCATCCGTTTCCCCTTGAACGCGCGCCGCGGGCGGCGCAACCTGAACCCATGCTAACGCGACTCGCCCTTCTGCTTGTCATGGCCGGATGCGCGGCGGCGGAGGAGCCCCTCCGCGACCGCTGGATCTACGTCTCCCGGAACCTCTGGGTGGACAAGAACGTGGACGAAGTGGAAGCGCTGTTCCGGCGTGCGGCGAAGGCGGGGTACAACGGCGTGTTGCTGGCGGACTCGAAGTTCTCGCGGCTGGCGGACATGGACAAGCGGTACTTCGCGAACGTGGACCGGCTGAAGAAGGTGGCGGAGGAGCTGAAGCTGGCGATCGTGCCGGCGGTGTTCCCGGTCGGGTACTCGGAGGGGCTGCTGTCGCGCGACCCGAACCTCGCCGAGGCGCTGCCCGTGCGCGACGCGCTGTTCGTGGTGAAGGACGGCGTGGCGCGCGCCGTGGCGGACCCGCCGGTGGAATTGAAGGGCGGGGACATGTCCGATCTCAAGAAGTGGGACTGGAAGGACGACCTCGTGGTGGCGGACGGCGGCGCAGTGCTGATGAAGGATCCGAAGGGGCGCAACGCGCGGATCGTGCAGAAGGTCAAGGTCGCGCCGTTCCGCGAGTACCACGTCTCGGTTCGCGTGAAGACGGAGAACTTCCGCGGCGAGCCGCGCGTCGCCGTCCTCGCCGAGCCGCGCTCGCTCAACCACGCGAACCTCGGCGTCAAGCCGACGCAGGACTGGACGACGCACCACGTCGTCTTCAACTCCCTCGAGGAGACCGAGGTCGGGATCTACCTCGGCGTCTGGGACGGCGATACCGGCTCGCTCTGGTGGGACGACGCGCGCATCGAGGAGGCCGGCCCCGTGAACCTCGTCCGCCGCGACGGCGCGCCGCTCGTCGTGACCGCCGACGGCGGCCTGCCGCTCGTCGAGGGAAAGGACTTCGAGCCCGTCGCCGACCCGCGCATGGGCACCGTCCCCTGGCCCGGCAGCTTCGAAGTCTGGCACGAGCCGCCGCCGATCAAGACATCGCTCAAGGACGGAACCCGCCTCCGCGTCTCGTACTTCCACGCCATCACCGTCCACGACGGACAGGTCATGATCTGCCCTTCCGAGCCCAAAACCCTCGAGCTCCTTCGCGACGAAATGAAGCGCGTCCACGCCGCGTTCGGCGCGAAGGCCTACTTCATGTCGCACGACGAGATCCGCGTCCTCGGCTGGGACGACGCCTGCGCCCGGCGCAACATGCCCTGCGGCGAAATCCTCGCGGACAACGTCCGCAAGTGCGCGAAGATCGTCCGCGACGTCGCACCCGGCGCCCGCGTCTTCGTCTGGAGCGACATGTTCGACCCGAACCACAACGCGCGGACGTTCTACTACCTCGTGAAGGACGACCTCTCCTGCTCCTGGGAAGGGCTCGACAAGGACGTCATCGTCGCCTGCTGGCACTTCGACAAGCGCGCCGAGTCGCTCAAGTGGTTCGCGGAGCGCGGCCACAAGACCCTCATCGCCGGCTACTACGACGCCGCGCCGAAGAACATCCTCAAATGGCTCGAGGCCGGGAAAGCCGCGGGCAGCGTCGAGGGCGTCATGTACACGACGTGGGAGAACAAGTACGAGGAGATGGAGGAGTTCGCTAAGTGCGTTGAGCAGAGGCAGTGAGGATGGAAGGAAACACCAAGATCCAATCAACGAAACGCCAGGGAAACGACAAGCGCCAAAGGACAAGGTTGCCGCCGGTCAGCGGTGGCGAGAGTCGATAGGAATTGACCTGCGGTAGACGTCGCCGACGCCCGCGACGTTTTCCACGCTGAAACCGGCCTTCTCCAGGACTCTGCGCAGCTTCAGATTCGGCTTCGCGCAAGTGACGGCGTGAACCCCCCAGTCCACGGCCTGAAGGCCGCGCTTCCGCGCGTACCTGTCGGCGAGATTCCACAGGACCGGGATGACACTTTCGCCGCCGCCGTCGACGTGCCCCAGTTCGACGATGAGGACTCCACCCTGGATCCGGAACTGCCCGAGGACGGTTGCCGTGCCTGCCTTGAACGCAAGGGCTTCGTCGCAGAGAACGAGCCCGTCGATGAAGTCATCAGGCGCCGCAAGCACCTCCTCAGGCGTCAACCCCTCGATCCTGATCTGCCGGGACAATCCTGCGCTCCCCGAACACCGCCGAAAAAGAGAAACGGCCACGCACCCTGTGCGTGGCCGCCAAGTTCCCGGTTCCCCCTGCCCTCCCTCGCCGCTCGCCGCTGGCCGCTGGCCGCTCGCCGTTACCCCTTCTCCGGCCCCCTGCTGCCGAGCTCCCTGTCCATCTCCAGCAGCGCGACCGGGTCGTTCTTGATCAGGTGGAACTTCGCCACGATGTCCCGCGCGCTCTTCTCCTCCTCCACCTGCTCCGTCAGGAACCACTGCAGCTCGACCATCAGCGAGAACGCCTTCTCCTTCTGCGCCAGCTCGTAGAGCGCGTCGATCCGCTTGCTCACCGCCAGCTCCTGCGCCAGCGCGCTCTCGAACACCTCCTGCATCGTCTTGAACTTCACCTTCGGCTCGCCGATCGCGTTCAGCTTCACCGCGCCGCCGCGATTCAGCAGGAAGTCGAGCAGCTTCATCGCGTGCGCGTACTCCTCCTGGCTCTGGATGCGCAGCCATTTGGCGAAGCCATGGAAATGGCCGTTGGAGCAGTGGGCGGACATGGCGAGGTACGTGTAGGACGAGACGAGCTCGTTGTTGATCTGCTCGTTGACGGCTTCGAGGACCTTGGCGGTGACCATGGCGGCTCCTTTGGAGTGGGAGGGTCCGGACGGGGGCGCATTCTGCGCAGGGAAGGCGGGAAGCGCAACCCCTTGTAGCGTGGAGATTTCGGGCCAGCCGTAGCCGGCGTGGGGGAGATCCTGGCGGCCGAAGCGCTCGGACTTTTCGCCGGCCGGGATGCCGCCGAGGGACTCGTAGAAGCGCCGGGACGGGGCGTTGTCGCGGAGGACCCAGAGGAGGAGGGAGCGGAAGCCGTCGGCGGCGAGGCGGGAGGCGACGGCAGCGACGAGGGCGCGGCCGAGGCCGCGGCCGGCGAACGCTTTGCGGACGTAGATGGCGTAGAGCTCGGCGTCGTACTGCGCGTCGGCGAGGCGGTTGGGGCCGGCCGTGGCGAATCCGACGACCTGCCCCCGGGCCTCCGCCACGAACGTGCAGGTCTCCGGCCTCGCCAGGCGCTCGCGCCGGCGTTTCTCGAATTCGCCGTACGACAGCGACCGCAGATACGCGGCGCTCACGATGCCGCGGTACGCAGTCCTCCACGTGTCCACGTGCACCCGCGCGATCGCCGCCGCGTCCTCGAGGACCGCTGGCCGGATCCGCACCCCGCCTGCGGGACCTACTCCCGCCCCTCGGACCACTTCTTGTACTCCTCCGACTTCACGAATTCCGCGAAGTCCGCCTCGTTCTCCAGGTCCCCGATCGGCACGCCGCACTCCTTCTCCAGGATCGTCAGCTCCGCCGCCGTCGCCGCGTGGTCCTTCTTCTTCAGCGACAGCTGCAGCAGCACGAAATGCGGCATCTTCAGCCCCTTCTCGTCCTTCGCGGCCTTCGCCGCCAGCGCCGCCGCCTCCTCCAGCTTCCCCGCCTGCATCATCAGCCCGGACCGCATCGCGTCCAGGAACGGGTCCCCGCCGATCGTCCCGGCCAGCCGCTCCGCCGCCGCCGCCGACAGCTCAAGCTCCCCCTTCATCGCGTGCGAGTCGATCTTCATCAGGTCCATGCTCGGGTCGCCCGGGAAGAGCCTCTCCCAGTCGTCCAGCGCCGCCTTGTACTCCTCGTCGCCGCACTTCAGCGCGATCCCCACCCGCTGGATCATCACGAGCTTGTCCTCGCGGACCGTCTGCGGCATCTCGTTGTACGCCTTGAGCGCCTTCTTCCACTTTCCCGCCCCCGCAGCCGCCTGCATCTCCTCGATCCTGGGCTGCGCGTCCACGTAGTCCTTCTCCCAGCCCTTCAGGTTTCCCGCGCGCTTCGACTCGATCGCAACCGCCTTGAGGAACTCGCGCTTGAAGATGCGAGAGATGGACTCGCCCATGAGGTAGACGTAGAGGTCGTCGGCCTTCACGCCCGCGCCGTCCTTCCCGAGGACGTAGTCGTGGTAGTTGACGCCGCCTTCGGGGTTGATGAGACGGAAGAGGGCGCAGGTGCGGCCGTTGACGGTATGGAAGCGGAGGAAGCGGAAAGTGGCGCCTGCGGAGACCTGTTCGCAGAGCTGTTCGCCGAGGGAGGAGGACGACGCTCCGTCCGTGAAGTCCTTCTTGAGCTTGGCCTCGGCCTCGACGTTCTTGAGGGCGGTCTCGATGAGTCCGCGCAGGTTGAGGATCCTGTCGAAGGCCTCGCCGTCGGCGGCCTGGACGGCGGCCTCGATCTTCCGGGCCAGTTCGAGGCAGGCCTTCTCGTCGAGGGCCTCGGGGGCCTGGGCGAAGAGTGCGGGGGCGGACAGGAGGAGGAGGGCGAGCGTGGTGCGCATGGTGTCTCCGTGGATGGTCGTTGCGCGGACGATAGCACGGGGCGCGGTCGCCGCCCCAACGGATTGACACGCGGGGCCCGGCTCGCTCAGACTCCGCCGCATGGCGACGCCGCTGATGGAGCAGTACCTCGCGATCAAGAGGCAGCATCCCGACGAGCTGCTCTTCTTCCGCCTCGGCGACTTCTACGAGATGTTCTACGAGGACGCGAAGACGGCGGCGCGGGCGCTGGGGATCACGCTGACGTCGCGGTTCAAGGGCGAGGCGGCGGTGCCGATGGCGGGGGTGCCGGTGCACTCGTACGAGAATTACGTCGCGAAGCTGCTGCGGCAGGGGTTCAAGGTCGCGGTGTGCGAGCAGACGCAGGAGGCGGAGGAGGCGGAAGGGCTGGTGGAGCGGGCGGTGGTTCGGGTGATGACGCCGGGGACGCTGACGGAGCAGAACCTGCTCAACGCAAGGGCGGCGAACTTCCTTGCTGCGGCGTGCCCGACGAAGGGCGGGGTGTTCTCGCTGGCGTGGGCGGACCTCTCGACGGGGCAGTTCTGCGTCGAGGGGCTGCCGGAGCGCGAGCTGCTGGATGAGCTGACGCGGCTGGCGCCGTCGGAGTTGCTCGTGCCCGAGAACCAGCGCGAGGAGGAGTGGCTGGCGCCGGTGAAGGACGCGCTGAAGGTCTGCGTGACGGGCGCGCCGGAGTGGGACTTCGAGCCCGCGCGGAGCGACGAGGTGCTGGGGAAGCACTTCGGGACCGCGGGCACGGCGGGGTTTGGGCTGGAGGGGATTCCGCTTCCCGCCGCCGCCGCCGTCGTGGAGTACCTGAGGCGGACCCAGCGGACGGAGCTGCGGCACCTGGCGCGGCTGGCGCCGTTCTCGCGGGACGGCCGGGTGTTCCTGGACCGGGCGACGCAGCTGGGGCTGGAGCTGACGCGGACGATGCGGGGCGGGGACGAGGGAGAGACGCTTCTCGGGGTCCTCGACCGGACGTCGACGGCGATGGGCGCGCGGCTCCTGCGCGACTGGCTGCTCTGCCCGCTGCGCGACGTCGCGGCGATCGCGCGGCGGCACGACGCCGTGCAGGAGCTGGCGGAGCAGCACCTCTTCCGCCAGGAGCTGCAGGCCGCGATGCGCCGCATGGGCGACCTCGAGCGCCTCGCGGCGCGCATCGGCAGCGGCCGCGCAAACGCCCGCGACCTCGCCGGCGTCGCCGTGACGCTCCAGCAGGTCCCGGAGCTGAAGGACGCGCTCGCCACCGCGAAGGCCGCGCTCACGACCGACGTCGCCGCGACGCTCGACCCGCAGGAAGACCTCGCCGCCACGCTGGTCAAGGCCCTCGCCGACGACCCCCCGCTCCAGCTCAAGGACGGCGGCCTCATCCGCGACGGCTTCGACGCGGAACTCGACCGCCTCAGATCGCTGCAGCGAGACGGCCAGTCGTGGATCGCCCGCTTCCAGGCGGACGAGCAGAAGCGCACCGGCATCCCGGTGAAGGTCGGGTTCAACCAGGTGTTCGGGTACTACATCGAGATCACCCACGCTCAGGCCGGGAAGGGCCAGGTCCCACCCGAGTACATCCGCAAGCAGACGACGAAGAACGCCGAGCGCTACATCACCCCCGACCTGAAGGAGCGCGAGACCGAGGTCCTCAACGCGGACAGCGCCGGCAAGAAGCGCGAGTACGAGGTCTTCCTCGAGCTGCGCGAGCGGGCCGCGAAGGGCGTCGGGACGCTCCTGCGCACGGCCGCGGCCGTCGCCGAGCTCGACGTCGTCGCCTCCATGGCGCAGGTCGCCGTCGAGCACCGCTACGCCCGCCCGGTCGTGGACGACTCCGGCGCCCTCGAAATCCGCGACGGCCGCCACCCCGTCCTCGAGCGCTTCACCCAGGACCGCTTCGTCCCCAACGACGCCGCGCTCGACGCCGAAGGCGCGCGGATCGGGCTCATCACCGGCCCGAACATGGCGGGAAAGTCCACGTACATCCGCCAGGTCGCGCTCATCGTGCTGCTGGCGCAGGCCGGCAGCTTCGTCCCCGCCGCCGCCGCGCGCATCGGCGCCGTGGACCGCATCTTCACCCGCGTCGGGGCCGGCGACGAGCTGGCGCGCGGCAACTCGACGTTCATGGTCGAGATGACCGAGACCGCCGCGATCCTCCACAACGCGACGCCGCGCTCCCTCGTCATCCTCGACGAGATCGGCCGCGGCACCTCGACCTTCGACGGCCTCTCCATCGCCTGGGCCGTCACCGAATACCTCCACGACCGCGTCGGCGCCCGCACCCTCTTTGCCACCCACTACCACGAGCTCACCGAGCTTGCCCGCGCCCTCCCCGGCCTCCGCAACCTCCACGTCCAGGTCCGCGAGCACCAGGGCCGCGTCGTCTTCACCCACCGCATCGCCCCCGGCGCCACCGACCGCTCCTACGGCGTCCACGTCGCGCAGCTCGCCGGGCTGCCGAAGCCCGTCGTCGAGCGCGCGGGGCAGATCCTGAAGCGACTCGAGGACCAGGAGCTGGAAGTTGCGGACCGGCCGAAGTTCGCGCGGCAGGCGAGCGCGGCGAAGGCGCTTCAGAGGACCCTGTTCGGGGAAGCCGGGAAGTAGGCCGGCAAGCTGGGGAAGAAGGACCTCACGGCGGGACTCCCGGTTCACGAACTCCGAATTCTCGCGGCTCCCGGTGCCTTCAGCCCGCCGGCTCGCCAGCGCGCCAGCCCTCGCGCTATACTTCCCGCCCTACCCTACGGAGAACGCCCATGGAAATGCGCGAACTGCTGCAGAAGACGGTCGAGCAGGGCAAGTGGATCAACATCCGCGAGACCGGCGGCAGCTGGCTCGTGACGCTGGACCTCAAGGGTGGGCGCAAGCAGCAGGTCGTCGTGACGACGTTCGAGGAGGGCGGACGCCAGTACGGGCGCCTGAAGTCCAGGATCGCGCCGGCCGCGGCGTTGTCGAGCCAGCGGCCCACGATGGCGCTTCGCATGAACACCGGGCTGACTCACGGTTCGCTCTGCATCGACGGCGAGGACCTCGTGATCCAGGAGACGCTCATGCTCGCCGAGACGACGCCGAATCACCTGCTCGCGTCGCTGCAGTACATCGGCGAGACCGCGGACCGCTTCGAGAAGACGATGGCGGGGGGACAGGACCTCCGCTGACGGCCCTTCCTAGAACTGCTGCCAGCCCGCGTCGAGCAGGTCCTTCGACTTCGCGGGCCAGGCGCGGAGGTCCGGGGAAGCGGTGTCGAGGTCCTCGAGGACGAGCCGGAGGCGGTGGCGTGCTTCCGGGGAAGCGGTCTTGAGGGCGGTTTCGATGGAGGGTCTCGCCCGGCGACCGAAGGACAGGAGCTTGCCCTGGGCGGCGTCGCGGGCGACGGCGTCCTCGGCGTCGAGTCCGCGGATGGCGTCGGCGATCGCGACGGCGTCTTCGGGGAAGAGGGCGCCGGGGGCGGGATCGGCGGCGCCCGCGAATTCCCGCGCCCAGACGCGGCCGTCCTCGCAGAGGACCAGGCTCGCGTAGCCGGTCACGCCGGGTTCCGCGGGCACGGCGATGAACGCGAACTTCGAGGCGTGCTCGTGCGGATCGGAGTCCGGATCGGGCCCGTCGGAGGCGAGGGGCTGCCCGGCCTCGTCGAGCTCGAGCGCGGCGAACCGGTATCCGTTCCACGGCGCGGACGGCGCGGCGTCGAGAAGGCGCGGGCGCTGCGCGCCGGGAGCGGAAGCGGCGAGAGGCCGCAAGTCCGCGGCGCCGGCCCCCTCGGGCAGCAGCGCGACCGCGCTCCCGTCCGGCCCCGCAAGCCGCGCGAGCCCCGACCAGTCCCCCGTCCAGTAGTCCTCCTGCCCGTTCCCGTCCAGATCCTCGGCGCGAAGGCGCTTCTCCGCCGCCGCCGCCGCCCGCATCGCCTTCACCGCCTCCCCCTGGTTCCGGAGCGGCCTGTGCGCTTCCCATTCCTTCCGGAACTTCCCGCCGGACCACGCGAGGACCATGACCGTCGCCCGGTCCATGGCGCGCACGACGACGCGCTGCCCGTCGCCGGCGGGCGCGGCCGAAGCGAACCGCATGAGCGGCGCGATCGCCAGCCGGCGCTCGTTTTCCGCCGCGTCCCCCTCCACGAGCACCGCCAGGAACTCGCGGTCGCGCTGCGAGATCGCTGCGACCGCGTAGCGCCAGGCCTCCTCCGCGGTGCGCGGCGCGGGGGGCAGGGCCCACTCGACGCGGCCCTGGCAGGAGTAGCACAGGGTTCCGCCCCACGAAAGGGTCGCCTCGCACCACGGGCACGCCGGCGACACCGTGGCGGGGTCCCAGTCCGGCGGTTTCGCGGCCGCGGCCGTGGTCGCGGCGAAAAACGCCGCCAGGACCAGCCGCGCCGCGCGCATGGCTACACGCCGGCCGCCAGCAGTTCGAACACCTGCGCGCCGTGCCGCTTGATCGCCGGCACGAGGCCGTTCTCGCGCAGAAGCGACTTCACGATCGCCGTCAGCGGCTCCGCCTGGAACTTCTTCTCGCTCAGCGGAAGGGTGATCTCGCCCGTGTTCACGTTCACCGACAGCTCCGTGTCGTCCGCGACCGCCGCGTAGAAGGCCTCGTCGCTCACGACCAGGAACGGCAGCGCCTCGTTCACCAGGTTGCGTTTGTGGATGAACGCGTAGCTCTTCGCGATCACCAGCTTGATCCCGGCGCCCTGGAGCGCCCACACCGCCTGCTCGCGCGAGGAGCCGCTCCCCCACCCCTGCCCCGCCACCACGATCGTCTGGCCCTTCCGGACCCGCTCCGCGAAGCCGGGCTTGACGAAGTGGAAGCACTTCTCGCCGAGGTCCTCGAACTTCGTGAGGTGGCAGAATTCGCCGGGGATGATGGCGTCGGTGTCGATGTTGTCGCCGAACTTCTGGACGCGGCCGCGGACGGTCCACGGCTTGTCCTCGCCGGCCTCGCTGGCTGCGGCGTGGGCGGGGACGATGTCGAGCTCGGGCTCGGTCGTGAAAACCTCGGGGAGACGCGCCTTGCGGTCCCGGCCGAGGAGCTTCTCGTAGCGCTCGCGATCGATCCGGTCCAGGAACTTCCGCGGATCGGCGACCTTCATCGAGACGGCAGAGGCCGCGACGGTCGGGCCGGAGGCAAGCCACGCGAACGACCCCTCGCCCATGCGGTTGGGGAAGTTGCGGTTCTGGGACGAGATCCAGGTCTCGCCCTTGCCTGCCTTCTCGCTCGCGATGCCGAGGCACATCGAGCAGCCCGGGACCGAGACGCGGAACCCCGCCTGCTCGTAGATCTTCCAGAGGCCGCGCTCCTGCAGGTTGCGCTGGATCGACAGGTCGCCCGGCACCACGATCCGCTTCGTCGACGCCACCGGCGACTGTTCCTTGAGGACCTGCTCCAGCACCAGCGCCGACAGCACCAGCTCCTCTTCCGTCGTCGTGCACGCCCCGATGAACGCGCCGTGGAGGTCCATCCCCGCGTGCGCTTCCGCCGTCGCGACGTTGTCGGGGCTGAAGGGCTTCGCGACGAGCGGGACGATCTTCGCCAGGTCGATCGGGTAGCGCGCGACGTACGGAGCGCCGTCGTCGGCGCGGAAGTACCGCGCGCCGTCGCCGTGCGAGCGGCGCTTCGAGAGCCACGCCGCCACCTGCCCGTCCGCCTCGAAGATCCCGTTGAGGCCGCCGAACTCGGCGGTCATGTTGGCGATGGTGAAGCGGGCGTCGGTGGTGAGCTCGCGCACGCCGTCGCCGCGGTACTCGACGGAGCGCTCCATGGCGACGGTGTTGCGGCCGAGGTCGCCGAGGGTCTTGAGGATGATGTCCTTGCCGCCGATCCCGAACTGGGGCGAGCCGGAGTAGACGACCTCGATCGCCTCGGGGACCTCGATCCAGCTCGTGCCGAGGACCATCGCCGCGGTGATGTCCGCGCCGCCGAGCCCGATGGAGAACGCGCCCATGCCGCCGTGCGACGACGTGTGCGAGTCCGCGCCGAGGACGATCTCGCCCGGCTGCACGAGGTCCCTGTAGAACTTGGTGTGGAGGATGGTGACGTTGGCGTCGTAGAAGTGCGTGATGCCGGCTTCCTTCGCGAAATCGCGGGAGAGCTGGGTCAGTTTCTGGGCGCGCTTGTCGCTCGCGAGCGTGACCGGGTCGACGGTGTGGTCGACGGCGAGGAAGAAGCGGTCCTTGTCGTGGACCGGGGGGCGTCCGAGGAGCTCGTAGGTGCGGTCCATGCCGTTCCAGGCCAGCTCGGAGGCGATGGTCCAGTCCACCTTGACCTGCAGGATGTCGCCGGTGCGGACGTACGGGCGGGTGAGGCCGATCGCGTGGGCGGCCAGGATCTTCTGGGTGAGCGTCATGGGGTGCGGCTTGTTCATGCGGGCGATCATAGAGGGGGTGCGTGGGGAAGCGAAGGGTAAATCCGGGCACGAAAAAAGGCCGCCCGGCCGGGGGCCGGGCGGCCGTGCGTGGCGGGGAAACTACTCCCGGTCGCGGACGCGGACCTGGAGCCGGTTGTGCCCGATCGAGGGGTCGAGGACCTTCACCCAGAACGCGATGGCGCCGTGCAGGTTGTCGCACGTGCACGCCGGCGAGTACACGGCGACTCTCGGGGACGGGGCGTCCAGCTCGACCGCCGTATCATCGTCCACGAGCGCCGGGTCCGACACGCCGTCCGTCTCGAGCCACCCCGACGCAACGTCGCCGCGCCGGTCGTCCGCGTACTCCTGGTAGTACAGGTGCCCCAGCTCCGTGAACCAGACCGCGACCGAGTCGCCGGCCGCGCCGAACCCGTACAGCCCCGCGTCGTGATCCACGTCCGGGTCCACGAACGGAAGACTGATCTCCGTCGGCGGCGCGAAGTCCGTCCCCGCCGACGGCGAGAACCGGTCCCCGAACGCCGTCGAGGCGTCGCTGTCGGCCAGGTACACGCGCGTCCTCATCGCGTACCCCTGCCCCGAGTTCTCGGACGTGTTGCTCTCGAGGATCAACACGTGCACCCGCGTCCAGCCGTGCGGCCGCACGTCGCTGTCCTCCCCCGTCGCCGGGTCGTACGCGCCGATCTCGCTTCCCGCCGGCGTCGCCAGCAGACGGATGCTGTTCACGGGCGCCTGCTTCTCCGGCACGGCCGAGTCAATCTCCACCGCCGCCGTCCCCGAACCGGTGCGGCGCGCGAAAACCCGGTAGTCGGTCCCCGCCGTCCCGTCAACGTCCTCCCGCCAGGCGCAGAACGCTTCCCCGCCCTCCCCGGCGTCGGTCGCGGTGAAGCGCAGGCCTTCGCCGGGGTGGACGGGGCTGGAGAAGACCATCTCGGTGTCCTCGAAGGACTCGAACGGGGCGACGGCAACGGAGGGCGTGACGGGATCGCCGAAATCGGCGGTGAGGCGGGCGTGGCGGACGACGTCCTGCGTGCCGTCGCTGTGTTCGAAGAAGAGGTTCATGACGTCGGGGTCCGACTGGGCGCCGCAGACGTACTCGAGCCCGTGCTGGAACATGAGCCAGCTGACGCCCGAGCCGTCGATGTCGGAGCTGAGCGTGGACGAGGGGGACGTCCGCAGGCCGACCGGCGGGATGGCGGCAGGGACGGTCCCGTCCTCGAGGAGCCGCGTCGTCGCGAACTGCGCCACGCGCAGCGCGTCGTCGTCCGAGGCGCCGGCGGAGTCGGGCTCGATCCAGGCGATCCAGATGTAGTCGCCGTTGCGGCTGAGCCGCGCGTCGACCGCGCCCGGAAGCACGGTGTCGAAGATCGCCGGGTCCTCGACGTCCAGGATCACCGAACCGGTGACCGCCCCCGACAGGAGATCGATCCCTGTCATGAACAGCTCCCCGTCAAGCGACCCGCTCCCGAAGTCCGTCACGGCGTCCGCGTCCGCCAGGAGCACCGTGTGAATCACGAGGATCTGCGCGAGCCCTTCGTCGTCGCCGAAGATCGCGTGCCCGAAGGAGCTGATGAACTGGTCGTTGCTCTCCCACGCGTCCGTCGAGTCCGGGAGGCTGCCGAGCGAGTTCGGAGGCGACATCGTGCCGTCGGTGAGGTCGAAGCGGACGACCTGCAGGGTGATGTCGTCCCCGTCGTCGATCATGGGGTCGCCGTATCCCGTCATGGGTCCCGTCATGCTGAGCGGAGGGTCCTGGATCATGATCACGTCGGCGCCGACCTCGTCGTCGGAGGCGACGCGCATGAACAGGAAGTTGTTGTAGGCGACGAGGGAGGTCGAGACCTCGGTTTCCTCGCTGTCGAGGCCGCTGTCGGAGGCGCCGAAGCCGAGGACGGGGACGCGCGTGTCCGGACCGGCGACGAGCGGGAGCGCGGGATCGCCGTTCTGGCCGAGATCGAAGAAGACGACGTGCGCCGAGGAGTCCTCCGCGCCCGGGATGAGGGAGTCGTTGCTCTCCTGCTGTGCCCACGCGAGGACGATTCCGGTCGTGTCCTGCCCGTAGCTGTGCGTGAATGTCCCGATTCTGGAGTAGCCGGCGCCGCACAGCCCGTCGGTGACGAGCGCCAGCGACAGAGCGTCTTCTCCCGCTTCGTCCTCGACGCTCACGCGGTCCGCGAGCGCCTGGAACCCGTGGTTCGCGGCGGGGTTGTCCCGGTCGCCGGCGTTGAAGTAGGTCGTGTACACCCCGATGTTCTCGCCGTCGGTCGGCGCGGGGCCGTCCTGATCCACGTCGCGGCCCAGCCAGGCGACGATCGCGTCGCCGTCCCGCTCGCGCGCGTCGGCGTCTGCATGGTCGGCCGTGTTCAGGAAAGCGACCACCGCATCCATCCCGAACTTGAACTCCACCGGCTGCCCGTCCGCCGCCGCCATGGCCACCGGCGGCGTCCAGGTCTCGCCGTCGAAGTGCGTCGCGTACAGGTGGTTGGGGTCCGCCGGCAGGGGCCCCTCCGTGAAGAACAGGACCATGACCGTCCCGCGATCGCCGTTGAAGAAGCACCCGAGCTGCGAGTAGGTCTCCCCCGAAGGACTCATCGCCCGCCCGTCGTCGGCCACGTTTCCCGCCTGCACCGGCGCGCCCGGGAAGTCATCGGTCGTGAAAATGTCGTCGTCGCCCGGGGCGACGGTCGCGTGCCGCGAGACCCGTCGACAGCCGGCCGCCGCCAGCACTACCGCGAGCAGGGCCGCACACCCGGCGACAACCCATCCTCCTGTCTTTCGCATCCGTTCCTCCCATGAAGTCGGCGCTTTCCCTGGCGAAGGAGGCGGCCACCCTGCCGCCGACGCCCTCGTCCCCCTGTATCCGGCCGGGAGGCGCGCGTTTAGAAAGGACCGGGCC
>JADLHC010000062.1 GCA_020849035.1 Planctomycetia bacterium | reverse complement strand
GAACGCCGGGTCCCCCGCGAGGCGCGATGCCTCCGCCACGACGCTCTTCTCGCTCCTGGACGAGATCCAGCCGCCCTGGTGGAAGTAGATGGCGCAGAACGAGCAGGCGCCGTAGCAGCCGCGGTGGGAGGTGATGGACCAGCGGACGGTCTCGAGCGCGGGGACGCCGCCGGCGTCGTCGTACTTCGGGTGCCAGCGGCGCGTGAACGGAAGCGCGTAGACCTCGTCCATCTGGCGCTCGTCGAGCGGGATCGCGGGGCGGTTCTGGACGACGTACCAGTCGCCGTGCTTCTGCGCGACCGGGCGGGCGCGCCACGGCGACTGCTCGCCGAAGTACTCCTTGAACGACCGCGCGTACTTCCACTTGTCCGCCGCGACGTCATCGAACGGGTGCAGCACCGCGGGGTTCTCGACGCCCTCGAGCGTCTTCGCCGTGAACGCGATCCCCTGCAGGTCCCGGATCTCCGCGCACGTCTTCCCCGCCGCGAGGCGCTTCGTCACCTCCACGATCGTCGCGTCGGCCATGCCGTAGAGGAGCAGGTCGGCGCGCGTGTCGAACAGGATGGAGCGGCGGACCTTGTCGTCCCACCAGTCGTAGTGGGCGAAGCGCCTGAGGGAGGCCTCGGTGCCGCCGAGGACGATGGGCGCGTCCTTGTACGCCTCGCGGATCCGGTTCGCGTAGACGGTGACCGCGCGGTTCGGCCGGAATCCCGCGCGGCCGCCGGGGCCGTAGTCGTCGTTGCGGCGGATCTTGCGGTTGCCGGTGTAGTGGTTGACGAGCGAGTCGAGGACGCCCGCGGAGACGCCGAAGTAGAGGCGCGGCCTGCCGAACAGCCGGAAACTCTCCGCCGTGCGCCAGTCCGGCTGCGCCAGGATCGCGACCCGGAACCCGTGCTTCTCCAGCAGCCGCGCGACGATCGCCGTGCCGAACGCCGGATGGTCCACGTACGCGTCGCCGCTCACGAGGACCACGTCCACCTCGCTCCACCCCCGCGCACGGACCTCCTCCGGCGTCGTCGGGATGAACAGGCGCGAGTCCTCCCACAGTCCGTGCTGCGGGTTCAGCGCCCAGTCGGGGCCGGCGAACGCCGGCGATGCTCCGCCATTCATGGCTCCTCCTCGACTCGGGACGGCCCGTCGGCTCGACCTCGGGACCGCCCTCTCGGGAAAGCGTCGCCCCGCGGGACTCGCCCGCGGGGCG
This sequence comes from Planctomycetia bacterium, assembly GCA_020849035.1. Taxonomy (GTDB): domain Bacteria; phylum Planctomycetota; class MHYJ01; order WSZJ01; family WSZJ01; genus WSZJ01. Next base: position 7,151 of record JADLHC010000062.1, on the reverse strand, counting down.
CGATGCGTCGTCTACTGCCCCTTCGGCTTGTGCTGCGCGTGCGCGCGCTTCTCCATCCGCTCGCGGTCCTTCTTGCGCTTGATCTTCGCCCAGTTGTGATTGTAGGGCTTCAGCGTCTTGCCCGCGTTCGAGGAGCTGCGGGGCAGCGGCTGCTTGTGCCGGCGGCAGTTGCGCTCGTCGGACACCGACAGCTTCCAGGCGCCGCGACGGCGGCGGGCCGACAGGATTTTCCGGCCGCTCTTCGTCGCCATCCGGGCGCGGAAACCGCTCTTGTTCTTGCGCTTGCGGGTGTGGGGCTTGAACGTAAAGCTCATGGGAATCCTCCGTAAGGGGCGGGCAGGATAGTGGGTTGGGGCGGGGACGTCAAGGGCGGGGGCGTGAAACGGGGGCGTACGGCGGGGGAGTTCCGTGGGAGGCTTGAGGCGAGGGCCTGACGCTTGCAGCTCCGGCCGCAAGCCTCCGCCTTACGCCCCCGCCTTACGCCCCCGCTGTACGCCCCCGCCCTACGCCCCCGCCGTCACACCTGCCCCGCCTTCGCCAGATTCCACTTCGCCAGGTCCCGCGCCTTCCGCAGATCCGCCTTGCCGCTCCCCAGCACCGGGATCGCGTCCACCTTGAAGAAATGGTCCTCCCGCGGCACCCAGAGATTCGGCAGGCCCAGCGAGCCCAGCTTGCCCGTCAGCGTGGCCGTGTCCTGAAGCGTGTGCAGCACCACCAGCCGCTCCCCCTTCTTCTCGTCCGGCACCGCCGTCACCAGCAGCACCTGCTCCCGCGCCGCGATCGCGTGGTGCAGCGCTTCCTCGATCTTGATGTGCGGCACCATCTCGCCGCCGATCTTCGAGAAGCGGTTGAGGCGATCGGTGATGGTGATGAATCCGTCCTCGTCGACCTTCGCGATGTCGCCGGTGCGGTACCAGCCGTCCTTCAGGACCTTCGCCGTCTCCTCCGGCTTGCCGAGGTAGCCCTTCATCACGTTCGGCCCGCGCACCAGAAGCATGCCCTCCTGGCCGAGCGGGAGCGGCGTGCCGGACTCGGGGTCGACGATGCGGACGGCGATGCCGGGCGAGGCCTGCCCGATGGTGCCGTGGCGGTGGCCGAGCTGGTGGAAGCCGCGGCTGCGGAAGTCCGGCCCGTTGACGGCGACGAGCGGGGCGCACTCGGTGCAGCCGTAGCCCTCGAGGGGCTCGATGCCGAACTTCTCCTTGAAGCCGGTGCGGACGCGCTCGGAGAGTTTTTCGGCGCCGGTGATGACGAAGCGGACGGAGCCGAAGTCGCCGGGGTCGCAGCGTCGGGTGTAGCCCTGGAGGAAGGTGGGGGTGGCGAGGAGGAAGGTGCCGCCGAAGTCGCGGCAGAGTTTCCCGACGGCGGCGGGGTCGAGCGGGTTGGGGTGGAGGGCGACGCCGATGCCGCGGCAGGCGGGGAGGGCGAGGCAGGCCATGAACCCGAAGGAGTGGAAGAACGGGAGGATGCCCATGAGGACGTCGTCGGGGCCGATGGAGTAGATCTGGAGGAGGGAGTCGTGGTTGGACGTGAGGTTGAAATGTGTGAGCTGGACGCCCTTGGGTTCGCCGGTGGAGCCGCTGGAGAAGATGATGGCGGCGACGTCGTCGGGGCCCGGGATGGCGGCCGCGCCGGCCCAGCGCATGAGGGCGCGGGCCGGCAGGAGGTGCGAGGCCAGCCAGGCGCCGAGCTTGCGGAGCAGGGTGGCCTCGGAGCGCAGGTCCTCGAGATAGATGAACGGCGCGACCTCGCGGACGGGGAACTTCTCGAGGAAGGCGCGCGAGGTGAGCACGTTGCGCAGCCCGCACTGCTGCACGCACGCCCGCAGCGTCTCCTCGCCGACCGTGTAGTTCAGGTTGACCGGCGTCTTCCCCGCGAGAAGGGCCGCGCAGTTCGCGACGTACCCGCCGACGCTCGGCGGCAGGAGAAGGCCGACGCGCTCCTGTCCGTCCCACTGCGGCCGCAGCGCGCGCGCCAGGAATGCCGCCTTCGTCAGCAGCCCGCCGTGCGACACGCGCGCGCCGCTGAGGTCGGCCGCGGCGAACTTCCTGCCGAGCCGCCGCGACGCCTGCACGAACTGCTCCCCCAGCGAACGGCACTTCCCTTTCCGCAGGAACGCCGCCTCGACGCCGAGCTCGTGGATCGCCTGGCGAACCGCGGCGGGCGTCGCGTCGTGCGGGAGCGGCTTTCCGAAGGAGACCGTGACCGGGTACGGGATGCGCTTCGGCATCTTGAACAGGAACTTCCCGCCCGCGCGGGAGAAGATCGAGCCCCAGACGCCGTCGAGGTTGACGGGAATGATGGGAACGCCCGGGGCGTGCTTGAGGATGCGCTCCATGCCGCCGCGGAACGGGTTCATCTGGCCGGTGCGGCTGATTTCGCCCTCGGCGAAGATGCAGACGAGCTCGCCGTTGTTCAGCGCTTCGCTGGCGACCTGAAGGGAGCGGAGCAGGGCCTTCGGGCCGCTGTGCTCGTCGACGGGGATCACGCGCATCGCGCGCGCGAGGAGGCGAAGCCCGGGGGCCTCGGCAAACGCCCTGAAGACCATGAACCGGATGAGCCGGCGGATCGACGCGAGGACGAGGAAGCCGTCCACGTAGGAGACGTGGTTGCACACGAGCAGGGCCGGGCCGCGGTCGGGGACGTTTTCCCGGCCGATCACGGTCAGCCGGTACACCGTCCGCGTCAGTCCCCAGAACATGAGCCGCGCGAACGCCTCCGGCAGCAGCCAGAGCACGTAGAAAGTCGCCAGGAGCGTCGCGATCCCCGCCGTCAGGAACACCGTCTCCGGCTGCAGCTTCAGCGAAGTCGTCAGCAGCCAGTACACCCCCGTCGCGCCGCTCATCGAGCTGAACTCGAGCAGGTTCGAGGCCGCAATCATCCCGCCCTTCCCGTCCTCCGGCGCTTCCTGCTGCAGCAGCGAGACGAGGGGGATCAGGAAGAACCCACCGGAGATGCCGAGGCCGAACATGGCGGCCACTGCGAGCGGAACGGACGCGTGCGCCCAGAAGAGCGCGATGCAGAAGAGTGCGAGGCCGACGGAGCCGAGGGGGACGAGGCCGAGTTCGACCTTGCGGTCGGAGAGGAGACCGGCGAGGAAGCAGCCGAGGCCGATGCCGAGGACGACGGCGGCGAGGAGGAGGGACGCCCTGGTCTCGTCGAGGCCCATCGTGGAGGTGCCGTAGAGGGTGGCGTTGGTCTGGAAGAGGACGGCCAGGAACCAGAACCAGACGACGCCGAGGACGGTGAGGCGGAGTGTTCGGGAGCGGACGATGGTGCGGAAGTGGCCGGCCATCTCGCCGACGATGTTCCAGGACTGGGACTTCGAGACGGCGGGGAGCGCCGGGATGAGGCCGGAGAGGACGGCGGCGAGGACCGAGACGCCGGCGAGGCCGAGGGCGACGACGGCGGGGCGGGATCCGAGGTGCTGCGCGGCGAAGCCGCCTGCGACGGTGCCGAGGATGACGGACACCATCATGCTGAGCTGCAGGAGTCCGTTGGCGGCCGGGAGGCGTTCCGCGGGGACCATCTGCGGGAGGATGCCGTACTTCGCGGGGCTGGCGATTGCGCCGGCGGTCGCGAGGGCCGCGAGAACGACGAGGTAGCCGGCCGGATTCGCCGCATTGAAGGCCTGGATCGCGGCGAGGTAGGCGAACGCCTCCGCGAACTTCACCACGACCAGGATCAGGCGTTTCGACAGCCTGTCCGAGAGGGGGCCCGCGAGGGGCGAGAGGAGGATGAACGGGAGGAGGAAGGCAAGGCCGGCCTTGCTGACGTAGCTGGCGGCTTCAATCCTGCCGCCGTCGCCCTGGCGGATCAGGGGCTGGGTGACGAGGAGGGTGATCGCGACCTTGTAGACGTAGTCGCAGAACGATCCGAGTCCCTGCCCGAGGACGAGCCCTGCGAGGCCGCGGCGCCAGCCGGGGACGCCGGGGCTGGGTGGCACGGGGGGTTCGGCAGCGGGAGGGGCGGCGGGCGCCGTGGCGGTGGCGGCGTCGCTCACGCTTTTCTCCTGAAGTGTCCGGAGCGGCCGCCGGCTTTTTCGAGGAGGCGGAGGGAGTCGACGGTCATTTCGCGGTCGACGGCCTTGGCCATGTCGTAGAGGGAGAGGGCGGCGACGGCGGCGGCGGTCATGGCCTCCATCTCGACGCCGGTCTTGTCGCTGGCCTTCGCGGTGGCGGTGATGCGGACGGCGCCCGGGGGCTCGGGGGCGAGGTCGACGGAGACGGAGGTGAGGGCGATGGCGTGGCAGAGGGGGATGATGGCGGGGACCTGCTTGGCGGCCATGATCCCGGCGAGGCGCGAGACGGCGAAGGCGTCGCCTTTCTTGAGGCCGCCGGCGAGGAGGAGTTGAAGCGTTGCGGGTTTCATGCGGACGACGGCCTCGGCGACGGCGAGGCGCCGGGTGACGGGCTTGGCGCCGACGTCGACCATGCGGGCGCGTCCGGCGCGGTCGAGGTGGGTGAGGTGTTTTTTCACGGGACGAAGTAGACCGGAAGGGGGTCGGGAGCGCAAGGAGCGGCGTTGCGAGTGAACATTCACTCACATTCTACGGCACGGGACGGCCCCTGTCAAGCCGCCCCCCCCTCAATTTTCCGCTTAACTCCTCGCCGCCCGCTCCACCGCCGGCGCCCCGCTCCCATGGTGCCCCGACACCCGCCGCCTCCACCGCGACGTCACTTCCCACGCGAATCGGTCCAGGATCTCCGAATCCACCGGGTCCCCGTTCAGCGCCAGCGTCAGGTTCGGAAGCCCCTCCTGCTCCGCCACATGGAAGAACTGCGCCTCCGCCACCTTGTTCGGCATGCACTCGTGCGGCCCCGCGCTCACGGCGCCGTCGATCAGCCCGTGCCGCCACTCCGCCACCGCCTCCCCCAGCGTCAGCCCGGCCTCCCCCTGCAGGTCCGGCCTCACCCACGGCGCCGCCGCCTCGACGCACTCCCGCGCCGACGTCCGGGCCGGCCACCGCAGCGGCCCCGCAGCCGCCGCGTACAGCGAGTCTTGCAGCCGCGACTGCACCCAGTGCGACAGCCGCGTCCCCAGCGCCATCCCCGTCGCCTTGTCCAGCGCAATGTCCGAGGTGTACTCGAACCACTCGCTCACCGGAGCGAACCGCACCCGGATGCCGCGCTCCTCCAGCCGCTTCATCAGGTCATCCGAAGAGAACGGGTCGCACCGTACGTAGATCTCGCCCACGACCAGCACGGTCGGGCGGGCGACGTCGTCGGGAAGCGCCGCGAACTCCTCGGCGGCCTCGCGGACGAGCGCCTCGAGCCCGAAGGCGCGCCCGGTTGCCGCCTCGCGGATCGCCCTCGCCACGGACAGCCCTCCACGCCCGGCCTGCTCCAGGAGCGCCAGAAGTCCGGCGAACCACCGGTCCCGGATCGCCTTCGCCTGCTCGGGCCGCCCGACCCGGGCGTCGCGGTACGCCTGCTCGATGACGTCCCCCGCCATGATCCCGGCGAAGATCAGCGCCCCGAAGCCCTTCCCCGCCTCGTCGAAGTAGTCGTCGTCGCTCGGCGACCAGAGCCGCACGCGCTCCTTGAGGTCGAGGCGCTCGACGACGATCTTCTGGAGGAGGTGATAGAGGCCGAAGCGGCAGGGGCCGGTGGAAGTGGGCATGAGGACGGAGAAGCGTTCGTCGGGTCGTGCCTTGCGGACGCGCTCGAGGAAGCTGCCGAGGAGGAGGGTCATCGGGATGCACTCCTTCCCGGAGGTGTGGCGGCGGCCGGCGCGCAGCTCGTCGCGCCCGGGGACGTCGAGGCTCTCGGCGCGGTAGCCGGCGCCGCGAAGGGCTGCGGCGACGGCATCGGAGGCCTGCGAGAGGCGCGGGATGAGCATGATGTCGCCGCTCGCGCGGATTTCGCTCATCGGGACGGTCTCGCGTTCGACGCGCTCGAGCGAGGCGGCGGGCAGGTCGGCGGGGCCTGCGAGGTCCTGGCGCACGCAGTAGAGGAACGCCTCGACGCGTGTCCGGGTCCCGGCGTCGCCCGAGTGGCCGTCGGTCTCGATGATGGCGAACGGCTTGCCGGCCATGAGGTAGGTATAGAAGTGCGTTGCGAAGGAGTCGGGGCCGCAGGAGTAGTTGGAGCAGAAGAGGGAGTAGACCCCGGGGGTGCGGCGGATCTGGTGGGCCGCCCGGAGGATGCGCTGCGAGTAGCCCCAGAAGACGGACCGGAAAACGGGGACGTCGTCGTCGACCGGGAAGCACTCGAGCGGGATGGCGATCGCACCCTGGTCGCGCAGGATCGCGGGGACGTTGGAGTTGAGCACGGTGTTGTAGATCGAGTACGCGCGGCCGAGCACGACGACCGGCGTGATGCCCTCGCGCCTGCAGAACTCGAGCGCCTCGCGCCCGAGCTCGCTGCAGCGCCGGTCGAACCTCCTCTGCTCCGCCAGCGCGGCGCGGTACGCAGCCTTCCCCGCCGCCGCGCAGCCCACCTTCCGCGCCAGCTCGTCGCACACCGCCCGGAACTCCGGCGACTCCAGCCCCCCGTCCCCGATGTTCACGACCGGCGACAGGATCGCCCGCTTCACCTCGTCCCCGAGGTCCCACCCCAGCATGTCCGCGCTTCCCTGCTCGATCGGGCAGGTGACCGCGTGCGGCTCGTCGGCGACCTTGGGGATGCCGCGGAGCATCGGGAGGAAGAGCCAGTCGAGCTGGTCCTCGGCGAGGGAGGAGACGACGCCGTGGTAGAGCTGCATCGGCGCGCAGAAGGGGATGTTGGACTCCTCGATGCCGCGCTTGAGGACCGCGTGGTCGGCGTTCGTGCGGACGACGGGTTCGAGGCCGAGCTCGCGGAAGAAGGTGACGAAGAACGGGAAGAGCTCCTTGAGGACGAACTCGTCGGTGAGGCCGATGCGCGGCGAGCGCGGCTTCGAGGGGAGGGCGACGAGCTCGGCGACGAGCTCCTCGCGGCGGCGGAACGGGTCGGGCGAGAGGTCCGGCAGCTTCTTCCGGCCCGTGCCCTTGTCGTACAGCGAGCACGCGCCGCCCCAGGTGAACCTGCGGCTCTCGCCCTCGACGACGGTCGTCAGCCGGTCGATCCTGCACTTGTTCCCCGCGCCGCCGCAGCCCTTCGTCGACTTGCAGACGCACGTGTCCTTCGACTCGACGCTGGCCTGCAGGAACTTCGCGGCGTCGAGCGGCG
>JADLHC010000061.1 GCA_020849035.1 Planctomycetia bacterium | reverse complement strand
TCGGGGCGAGCAGCGCGTTGACGAGCGCTTCCGTGGGCGAGCCGATCGCGAACACGTCGACGCGGCCCTGGAAGAACAGCACGTTCCGGTCGTCGCCGGTGCCGTGGTTCGGCGTGGAGCCCTGGTCGTCGTCGCAGGCCATCGGCAGGTCCGGCGGAGCGCCGTCCGTGATGCCCGAGGACGGCCAGGTGTAGGTCGCCGAGCCCGTCGGCGTGTACGACCCCGCCGCCGTGATGCCCTGGTAGTGCGTGCCCACGCCCGCCTTGCCCACCACCGCGCACCGGAACAGGTTGCCGTCCGTCGCCATGTCGGGCCTCCACAGGAGACCGAACCAGGTCGCGGCGCCCGGCGTCGGGTACGCCTTGAACTTCGACTCGTACAGCGCGTAGTACACGCCGACCTGCTTGAGCGAGTTCTTGCAGTCCGTCTTGCGGCTCGACTTACGCGCGGCAGCCCGCGCCGGCAGCAGAAGGGCCGCCAGAATGCCGATGATCGCGATGACGACGAGCAGCTCGATGAGCGTGAAGCCCTTTTTCTTCATGTCAGTGTCCTGAATCGGGGTGGATGAAAAACGTCTCTCCGGACTCCGTCGGTCCACGTTCGCGGTTTCTCCCTGGTCGGTGGTCTCCACCTCGGGAAGATCGCGAGACCGCAGGGGAGAGCGAATCGGCACGCCTCCCGTGGCCTCGAGAACGAAAAATCCGCGGTCGTGTCACCCTTGCACCCGATCCGTCCGATGGGCTCGGAATGAATGGATTGATGAGATCGGCTTCCGGCCGGCCGCAGTGACACATCTCCCGCTCGCCCAGATCCTCCCCTCCCGGTGACGCTCCCCCTTTCTATGGCCTGTGGGCCGCAAACATCTCATACCACCCGGCAGGGCGCGGAGCAAGGACAATTCTCCGGCCGCCGGATCATTCATGCGGCTTCCCGGACCCCGCCCATCGCCGGATCAGCTGGGTCAGCCACCACGCATAGTCCTCGTAATCCGCTTCCCCGGGGAAACGCAGGTAACCCCAGTGGCCCTTCCCCGCTGCCACCGCCACACCGTTGTTGACGGGGATGGGGCCGCGGAAGCGGAGGATGGCGGAGCAGAATGCCTGCATTTCGGGTGTGGCGCTCTCGGAGGGGACGGCGCCAAGGCGTTCCTTATCCTGTGCGAGGCGGATGCGTCCCGCGGGGTCGCGGGTGATGACGTCGACGAGGGTCGTTTCGATGAAGCGTTCGGCGAGGGCGCCGAGGCCGCGGGGTGCGCCCGGGGCGTGGCGGTCGACGCGGGCGGCGTAGACGGCGGCGACGCGCGACCAGGGAACGGCCCAGTTGCCGCCGTCTGCCATCTCGAAGACGAAGCCGTCGGGGACGGCGGAGGCGGAGGCGGCGAAGGCCGGGGGCGGAAGCGGACCGGCGGAGGCCTCGTCGATGGCGAACGCGGGCGGGCCGCCGGCGGCGGCCAGGGCGGCCAGGAGGCGGTTGGCCGCATCGGCGGAGAGTCCGCGGGCGAGCACGCCGCGGGTGGCGCGGATCCGGCGGACGGCGTCGGCGTGGGGCTCGCCGGTCGCGCGCGACACGAGCGCCGCCACCGCGGAGACGTCGGCGAGCGCGTCGTCCGCGCGCAGCACCGTCCACCCCTCGGCGATCCTCGCGAACGGCACCTCGATCGGCGGAGCCTCCGGTCGCGGCGGCTGAACCAGCGCCTCCGGCCCGAGGCGCTTCCAGATCCGCGTCACCCCCGACGGCTGGCGTCCGGCGCGGCGTCGCCAGCCCTCGCCCGCGGGCAGGAGTTCCTCGGGGAGGCCGCGGCGCCAGCGGTCGGCAAGGGCGAACGCGAGGCCGGCGCCGAAGCCGCCGAGGTGGGCCCAGTAGGCGACGTTGTCGGTGGCGCCGGCCATGATCATGAGGATCTGCTGGGCGGCGTAGGCGCCGATGACCCAGACGGCGCGGACGTGGAAGAAGCCGGGGTAGAGGAAGAAGAGGAAGAAGATGCGGACGGGCTGCTGCGGGTAGAAGACGAGGTAGGCGGCGAGGACGCCGCTGATGGCGCCGCTGGCGCCGCCCAGGGGGATGTGGGCGGTTTCGGTCCCCATGACGGCGACGGCGTGTGCGATCGCGCCGGCGGCGCCGCTGGCCAGGTACATGAGGAGGAACCACGCGCGGCCGAGGCGGTCCTCGACGTTGTCGGCGAAGATCCAGAAGAAGAGCATGTTGCCGGCGAGGTGGAAGATCCCGGCGTGGATGAACTGGGACGTCAGCAGGCTGGGAAAGGTGAAGTCGGCGGGGACGAGGCCGAACATGAGGAACATCCGGTCGTCCCCGACGGTGAACGCTCCGAGGAGCCAGATGGCGATGTTGAGGGCGAGGATCGCCTGCGTCAGCACCGGGCGGCGCTGCGTCGGGTTGTCGTCGGAGACGGGAAGGAGGAGCATTCCCTACTCCAGCCACGATGTGCGGGACCCTTCCGCCGCCTGCGCGGCCGCCGGGGCCGCCGGGGTCGACCGCCGCCGGATGACCTGGAGGAGCCACCAGAGGTACTCCTCGTAGGACGCGGGGTTGTCGAACGCGAGGTACCCCCACGATCCCCGCGACGCGATCACGGAGAGCCCCTTGTTCACCGGAGCCGCCCCTCGATGCCGCAGGCACGACGCCGCAAACTGCCGGAATCCCGCGCTCGAGGCGTCCCCCGAGCCGCTCATCACGGCCTCCTGGCGCGCGACGCGGAACCGCATCGGCCCCGCCGTCACGACGTCGATGAACGTGGTCTGCGTGATGCGGTCCCGGGCGACGACGGCGGGCGCCTGCGAGGAGTCCGGGCCGGTGTCGAGTAGGGAGAGCGCCTGGTCCTTCTCGTCGACCCGGGCCGCGGCGATCACCCACACCTCGTGCCACCCGACGTGCGCCTTGCGCCCGCCGCCGAGCTCGAACTCCAGCCCGTTCGCGTTGCAGCCGCACGAAGCCGCCATCTGCGCGTCCGGCAGCCCCCGCGTCGCTTCCTCCGAAACCGCGAACGCCGGCACCCCCGCGGCGGCGACGGCCTGGGCCATCTCCACGGCGCGCTGGCGCTCGAGGCCGCGGGCGAGGACGCCGCGGGTCTGGCGGATGCGGCGCGTGGCGTCGGCGACGGGCACGCCCATGTACTTAGCCGCGACGCGCCCGAGGCGGCCGACGTCGTAAAGCTCGTCGGTCTCGCGAAGGACGGCCCAGCCCGAGGTGGCGAAAGGCGGCGGCGGCTGGAGGGGTTTGGGCGCGACGTATGCCGGCTGGACCGGCGCGGCCAGGGCCGGGCTCGGCGCATGCGCGACCGTGAGGGGTCCGAGGGAAGCGATTCCCTCCGTCGGCGGCTCGGCCCAGGCGGGCCGTGCGGGAGCAGCAGCGGGCTCCAGCTCCTGCGGGAAGGCCGGCTGCCCGCCGACGATCCGGATTGCGAGCCCGGAAGCGGTTCCCGCGAGGGCCGCGGCGAACAGCGCCGCGAGTTCGCCGGCCGTGCGCTGCCCGACGATGGCGCCCGCCAGCATCCCGAGGCCCCAGATGAAGATCCCCGTCGGGGCCGAGACGTAGAACGTGTCGCTGACGGACCGGGGCGAGTCGTAGGAATCGAAGAGGGAGAAGAGGCCGCGGTGCCGCCGCCGGGGGGTGAAAATGTGGAAGAACTTGATCTGGTGGAGTGGAAAGAGGACGGCGTAGGCAACGGCGGCGGCGGTCGCGGCCGCCGCGGCTCCCGCGAACGGGAACCCGACCACGGCGCGGCCGAGGATGGCGTGGGCCGACGCCGGATCCACGGCCCGCGTGGCCGCCCCGATCCAGCCCGCGCCGACGAGGAGGCAGGCATGGAAGAGGGGGCCGAGGCGGTCCTCGACGTTGTCGGCGAGGATGAGGAGCGCGAGGACGCACCAGGCGGCGGTCACGGGGTCGGGAGCGAGGACCGGCGAGAGGAAGAACCCGAGGGCGCCGCCGGGGGGGCGGCGTCCCGCGACGAACAGGAGGTACGTCACGGCGACGAGGGCGGCAAAGGTCCAGGACACCCAGGGTTGCCGGGAGCGCGGGTTCTCGTCGCCGATCGGGATCACCATGCGCTAGCCCCCCGCAGGCCGGGCGCGGCCGCGGCACCATTGACGCAGCGCGTCAATCTCCTCCGCCATCGTGGCCGACAGCGGCACCGTCTCCTGCACCGCCGAGAGCACGTCCCCCTGCGCAACCTCCCGGTTCTCCGAGAACCCCTTGTACATCGCCGAAACGATCGACTCCTCCACCTCCGCCCCGTTGAACCCCTTCGCCGCCGCAGCCAGCGCCTTCACGTCGAACCGCGACGGATCCCGGCGGCGCTTCGCAATGTGGATCCGGAAAATCTCCTCCCGCTCCGCCGCGCTCGGCAGGTCGAGAAAGAAGATCTCGTCGAAGCGCCCCTTGCGCAGCAGCTCGGGAGGCAGGTCGGCGATCCGGTTCGCCGTCGCGATTACGAACACCGGCTTCGTCTTTTCCTGCATCCACGTCAGAAACGTCGAGAAGACGCGCAGCGACGCGCCCGCGTCCGCGTTCCCGCCGCCCTTCATCCCGGCGAAGCCCTTCTCGATCTCGTCCAGCCAGAGCACGACGGGGGCGAGCGATTCGGCGGTGCCGATGGCCTTGCGCATGTTGGCCTCGGAGGCGCCGATGTAGCTGGAGAAGAGTGCGCCGACGTCGAGGCGGAGGAGGGGGAGGCGCCAGGTTGCGGCGATGGCCTTGGCGGAGAGGGACTTGCCGCAGCCCTGGACGCCGAGGAGGAGGCAGCCCTTGGGCTGGGGAAGCCCGTAGGAGCGCGCGCGGTCGCTGAAGGCGTCCTTGCGGGAGGTGAGCCATTTCTTGAGGTTCTCGAGGCCGCCGACGCTGGCCATGGACTCCTGGTGCTCGAAGAACTCGAGGATGCCGGTCTTGCGAAGGACCTGTTTTTTCTCCGCGAGGATGAGCGGGAGGTCCTGGACGTTGAACTTGCGGTCGTTGACGGCGGCGCGCGCGAAGACGTTGGAGGCCTGGGATTCGGTGAGGCCCAGCGCGGCGCGGGAGACGCGCTCGAAGAGGTCGGCGTCCTCCGAGACGGCGATGCGGCCGTCGGTCTTGACGGAATTGAGGAAGGTGCGGAGCAGGTCGGAGAGTTCCTTCTCGTCGGGGAGGGGGACGTCGACGACGGTGACGTCGCGCTCGATTTCCTCGGGGACCTTGAGGACGGGAGAGACGAGGATGAGCGTCTTGAACGACTTCTTGAGGTTCGTGATGACGTCGCGGAGACGGCGGACGACGGCGGGCTCGTCGAGGTAGGGGTGGAAGTCGTGGAGGACGAAGAGGGCGCGGTCGGCGGAGTTGAGGACGAAGTCGAGGGCGCCGGCGGGGGTTCTGGCGGAGGGGGAGCTGGCGCTGGACTCACCGAAATCGACGGGGCTGGCGAGCATGGGCTTGGGCCCGTCGAGGAGGTCCTGCTGGATGTGGGGGGCGTCGAATCCGCCGGAGCAGGTCCAGGAGTAGAGTTTCTTCTGAAGGTCGGCGGCGATCTTCGCGAGCATGCGTTCGACGCGTTCTTCCTCGCCGGAGACGAGGTAGAGGACCGGGTAGCGGGCACGGATGTAGACCTTGAGGTCTTCGCGGAGCGTGTCGATCATCGCGCTGGTCCTTTCGCAATCCCCGGGCCGCTTCGGGCCAGGTCGCAAGCGGGGATGATACAGGGAGACTCGGGCCTTGCGATGATGCGCGCGTGTGCAGGATCGCACAGCCCGGTCTGCGGCGCCCCATGGCGGGCCTGTCCCGGGGAACACGGGCGGCCGGGAATCTGGCCGGCATCCAACGAACCGGGCCCCGGGTTGCCCCGGGGCCCGGCGAATTCGACTCACTCCGGACGGATCTAGTTCCCGCCCAGGTCGATCACCCGCACCTGCAGACGGTCGATGCCGCTGCCGTCGTCCAGGTTCTTCACCCAGAAGATCGCGCTGCCGTCGATGTCGCAGCAGACGCACGAGGGCGAGCAGACCTCCTCGAAGTACTCCAGCAGCTCCGTCGTGTCGTCGT
>JADLHC010000060.1 GCA_020849035.1 Planctomycetia bacterium | reverse complement strand
TCGCCTGGACGAGGCGTTCGGCGAGGCGGCGGCGAAAGAGGGACATGGGGACGACTTCCTCGCCGGCGGAAGGAGGGCTGGCGGGCTGGGGGGCTGGCGGGCTTTGGGGCTGGCGGGCTGGCGAGCTGGTGGGCTGGGGGGCTGGCGGGCTGGAGGGTTCGTCCTTGTGGCGGCGGGAGGGGGGAATCCGGCGGGCGGGAGGCTCCGGGGCGGCCTCCCGCGGCTTCAGCTCGGGCGGCTTCGCCGGCGGCGGCGCGGTCGCGACGGCGCCCTCCTCCATGATCCCGATCGCCTCGCCGACCTTCGCGATCTCGCCCTTGCGCTTCAGCGATCTCACCAGCGTCCCGGCGACCGGCGCGGGCAGCTCCATCGTCGCCTTGTCCGTCTCCAGGACGACGACCGGCGCGTCGCGCTGGACCGTCCCGCCCTCGGCGACGAGCCAGTCGCCGACCTGGACCTCGGTGATCGACTCGCCGACCTTCGGCACGCGCAGTTCCACGGGCATCTCGTTATCTCCCGAAGGCGCTTTCGATGAGGCGTCGCTGCTCCAGCTTGTGGCTGTCCTGCGACCCGGTGGCCGGGCTCGCGGACTCCGGGCGCGCGACGACCGACAGCTCGCGACCGCCCGGGAGGCGGTCGCCGAAACGGAGGCGCCAGTACGGCCAGGCGCCCATGTTGACCGGCTCCTCCTGCACCCAGAGGGCGGGGACCGAGGAGGGGACGGAGGCCAGCGCGGACTCGATCGCCGCGTCCGCAAGCGGGTAGAACTGCTCCACGCGCACGATCGCGACGTCCCGGCGGTTCCGCGCCTCGCGCGCCTCCTCCAGCTCGACCGCGAGCTTGCCCGAGCACAGGAACACCCGGCGCGGGTTCGCCACGGAGGCGTCGGGGATGATGCGGCGGAAGCGGCCCGCGGCGAGGTCCTCGAGCGGCGAGACCGCGGCGGGATGGCGCAGAAGCGACTTTGGCGTCATGACGACGAGCGGCTTGCGCCACGGGCGGAGGACCTGCCGGCGGAGAAGGTGGAAGAAGTTCGCGGGGGTCGACGGCTGGCAGACCTGGATGTTGTCCTCGGCGCAGAGCGACAGGAACCGCTCGAGCCGCGCGGAGGAGTGCTCCGGCCCCTGCCCCTCCATCCCGTGCGGCAGCAGCAGCACGAGCCCGCTCAGCCGGTGCCACTTGTCCTCCCCGCTCACGATGAACTGGTCGATGATCGTCTGCGCCACGTTCGCGAAGTCGCCGAACTGCGCTTCCCAGGCCGTCAGCGCGTCGGGGGAGTCCTGCGAGTAGCCGTACTCGAAGGCGAGGACGGCGATCTCGGAGAGCGGGGAGTTGGCGATCTCGACGAGGCCCTGGTGGTCGGAGAGGGTGCCGAGGGGGAGGAAGGGGTGGCCGTCCTGCTGGTCGTAGAGGACGGCGTGGCGGTGGCTGAAGGTGCCGCGGCAGACGTCCTGGCCGGTGAAGCGGATGCGGTGGCCCTCGTCGGCGAGGGAGGCGAAGGCGAGGGCCTCGGCGGCGCCCCAGTCGAGGGGGGATTCGCCGCGGCCCATGCGGCGGCGGGACTCGAGGAGGCGGGCGAGCTTGGGGTGGAGGTGGAAGGCCGGGGGGACGGTGGTGAGGCGTTCGGAGAGCGCGCGCAGGCGGTCCTTCGCGACGCCGGTGTCGGTTTCCTCGACGCCGTCCTCGGAGCCGCCGAGGTACTTCGTCCACGCGCTGGTCAGGGCGACCGTCTTCCGCAGGTCCTGGCCCTTCCGCGCGACGGCCAGTTCGTCCTCCAGCGCCAGGCGCCGCCGGACCGCGATCGCGTCCGCCTCCTCCCAGGACATCCCGTGCATGTCGAGAAGGCGGGCGAGGTAGGCCTCCCGGACGGGGGGGCGTTTCTCGATGGCGGCGACCATGAGCGGGTTGGTGAAGGCGGGCTCGTCCGCCTCGTTGTGGCCGCGGCGGCGGTAGCAGTGCATGTCGATGAAGACGTCGCGGCGGAAGCGTGCGCGGAAGTCGAGGGCGAGGCGGACGGCCTGGGCGACGGCCTCGGGGTCTTCGCCGTTCACGTGGAAGACGGGGACCTGGAGCATGCGTGCCACGTCGGTGGCGTAGAGGGTGGAGCGGCCCTCGGCGGGGGTGGTGGTGAAGCCGATCTGGTTGTTGACGACGACGTGGAGGGCGCCGCCGGTGGCGTAGGCGTCGAGCTGGGAGAGGTTGAGGGTTTCCTGGGTGACGCCCTGGCCGGCGAAGGCGGCGTCGCCGTGGATGAGGACGACGAGGCCGCGGGAGCGCTCGAGGTCGCCGCCGCGGTCCTGCTTGGCGCGCATGCGGCCGAGGGCGACGGGGTTGACGAACTCGAGGTGGCTGGGGTTGAAGCAGAGGGAGACGTGGACGGTGCGGCCGCCGGCGGCGCGCCAGTCGCCCGCGTAGCCGGCGTGGTACTTGACGTCGCCGCGGTAGAGGCGGCGCTCGGGGTCGGGGTCCTCGAACTCCTGGAAGATTTCGCGGGGTGACTTGCCGAGGATGTTGGCGAGGACGTTGAGGCGGCCGCGGTGAGCCATGCCGATGACGACTTCGCGGACGCCGTCGCCGGCGGCCTTCTCGATCGCGAGGTCGAGGAGCGGCAGCAGGGTCTCGGCGCCCTCGCAGCTGAACGACTTGGCGCCGAGGAACTTCTTCTGGATGAACTCCTCGAAGATGACGGCGTCGGTGAGGCGCGTGAGGATGCGGACCTGCTCCTGCCGGGTGAGCGTCGCGTGGTTGCGGCAGGACTCCATGCGTTCCTTGAGCCAGTTCTGGACGGGGAGCTCGAGGATGTGCATGAACTGGGCGCCGATGGAGCGGCAGTAGGTGGTGCGCAGGAGGTCGAGGATCTCGCGGAGCGTCAGGACGTCGGGGACGCCCAGGATCTGGCGTGTGGCGAACGGCCGGTCGAGGTCCTCCGGGCGGAGCCCGTGCCACGCCGGGTCGAGCTCCGGCACGGGCGGGCGGGGAAGCCCCAGCGGGTCCAGCTGCGCCGCGAGGTGGCCGCGGACGCGGAAGGTCCGCACGAGATTGTCCACGCGCTCCTGCAGCGCCGCGACCTCGTCCCCCGGGCCACCGGCGGGCGCCGCGGCGGCCTGCGGCGGATTGAAGACCGTCCCCCGGTCGAAGGAGGGCCCCAGCTGCGGCCGCGCCGCGAACGCGTCCCCGTCCCCCGCCTCCGCGAACCACGCCCGCCACGCCTCGGGCACCGACGACGGGTCGCGCAGCCAGTCCGCGTACAGCGCCTCCACGAACGCGGCGCTTTCGCTGCTCATCCCGTCGTGACCGTTTCGCTCCGAGGCGATGGGAGTCTCTCCGCAGGTGAAGGGCCGGAGAGGATACACCGCGCCCTGCGGCGCGTCACCCCCGCGCGACCGACCGGTACAGCCCCTCCAGCCGCCGGATCCACAGCCCGGCGCTGTACCTGTCCTCCACCAGCCGCCGCCCCTTCTCTCCCATCCGCGCCCGCCCGTTCGGGTCCGCCCACAGCATGCCCAGCGCCTTCGCCATCGCGTCGGGGTCCGCCACCGGGACCAGCGTCCCCGCCCCCGATCCGCCCAGCGCGTCCCGGCAGCCGCTGACGTCCGTCGCCACCACCGGCCGCGACAGGGCCATCGCCTCCAGCAGCGCGAACGGCAGCCCTTCCCATTTCGACGACAGGACCGCGACGTCCGCGGCCGCTGTCAGGTCGAGGGGGTCGTCGCGGTGGCCGGGCAGGTGCACCTGCTTCTCCAGCCCCAGCTCCTTCGCGAGCAGCCGCACCTCCTCCTTCTGCGGCCCGTCCCCCGCGAACAGCACGTGAACGTCCGCGGCGAGGCGGTCCACGGCGCGGAGGAGCGTGAACGGGTCCTTCGGCGAGGCGAGGCGGCCGACCATCACGAACAGCGGCGCGTGCGCGGGGATGCCGAACTCCGCGCGGACCTCCGCCCGGCCGCGTTTCGGCTCGCACTGGTCGAGCCGGAGGGCGTTCGGGAGCACGACGAGCTTCGAGGCGGGCACCAGCCGCGCCTCGAGCGCCTGCCGCGCCTCCTCCTCCGTCACGCAGACGAGCTTCGTCGTCCACATCCCGCCGACGCGCTCGAGGTGCCGGTAGAGGCGGCGCTTCCAGAAGGGGATGTCGTAGTGAAAATAAAAACCGTGGGGCGTGTACAGCGCCGGGATCCCGAACGCCGTCGCGGCGAACCGCGCCAGCAACCCCGGCTTCGACGTGTGCGCGTGCACGATCGCCGGCCGCCTGCAGCGCAGCAGCTTCGCCAGCCGGTACAGCACGAGGGCGTCCTCCGGATGCGGCTCGCGGCGCATCGGGAAGGGCACGACGCGCACGCCCGTCAGGGCGAGCTGGTCGAGGAACTTCGGGTCCTCGAGGGGGGAGGCGGCGACGCTGACTTCGAACGCCGACTTGTCGATGAGCTCGCAGATCATGTGGACGTGCTTCGCGGCGCCGCCGATGCCGGGGCGCGTGACGATGAGGACCGGGATCGCGCTCACCGGGCGATCTCCCGGTAGAGCGCCGCGTACCTCTCCACCATGCGCCCGAGGTCGAACTGGTGCCGGGCGCGCGACGCGCCGGCCGCCCCCATCCGGCGCGCATGGTCCGGGTCCGCGGCGAGCGACGAGATCGCCGCCGCCAGCGCGGCGGGGTCACCCGGCGGGACCGTCAGGCCCGTCCCGCCGAAGACCACGATCTCCGGGATCG
>JADLHC010000059.1 GCA_020849035.1 Planctomycetia bacterium | reverse complement strand
TCGACCCATCCCCAGCCCCAGCCCGCCCCATCCCCCTCCCTCCCTCACCCCATCCCCTGCCGTTTTCCCGCGTTCTGCCGAACATCCCCCCGCCTCCCGGCGTCTATACTGAAGCCGTTCTTCCACCCCATCGGAGCCTTTCCATGCGCCTGCTCGCCCTCCTTGCCGCCACCGTCCTGCTCGCTGCCCCGCTCGCCGCGGAGGACGCCGCTCCCCCGAAACCCGACGACTCCACGAAAGGGGCGAAAGAGCGCGCCGAAGCGCTGGCGCTCCTCAACCAGGGCAAGATCGAGGAGGCCAAGACCGCCCTCAAGGAGCACGTCAAGGCGAACACCGAGGACTTCGCGGCGCGCGCCATCCTGGGCCGCATCCACGTCACGCTCGGCGAGCCCAAGTCCGCCGAGGAGCAGTTCCGCAAGGTCATCGAGAACAGCGAGCCCGCGACGGAGGCCAAGGGGCTGCTCGCGGAGCTGATGTACGCCACCGGCAGGTACGAGGAGGGCGCCAGGCTCGCCCAGGAGACGCTCGAGAAGGACTCCACCGCCCTGAATGCGCGCGTCGCGCTGGGCGCCATCCAGCTGGAGACGGGGAAGGGCGACGACGCCGAGAAGACGCTCGAGTGGTTCGTGGAGTACCTGGGCAAGGCGACGAAGCTGACCGGGATGCAGAAGTTCACCATCGCGCGCGGCCTCTGGATGCTGGCGCTGCGCCGCGGCGACAAGGACCTCATCCACCAGGTCGTGGACGGCGGCAACCTGCTCAACGAGGCGCTCGACGCCGAGGACACCCCGGACGACGAGGTGCTCGCGTTCTGGGGCCACTGCTACATGGACAAGTACCAGGCGGTCTACGCGAAGCACTCGTTCGAGGACGCGCTCAAGGCGAACGCCAAGTGCGCCTCCGCCATCTACGGGATGGCGCGCGTCCAGGCCGAGGCCGGCGCCGCCCCGCGGGCGCTCCAGGCGGTCGAGCAGGCGCTCCAGATCAACGAGAGACTCTTCGACGCCCTCGTCTTCAAGTCCCAGATCCAGGGAATGATGCAGCAGTACGACGCCTCCGAGGCGACCCTCAAGCAGGCGCTCAAGCTCAACCCGAAGTCGGTGCAGGCGCTCGCCATCCGCGCCGCGAACCTCGAGCTCATGGGGAAGAAGGACGAGCGCGAGAAGGTCGAGGCGGAGCTGAAGACCATCAACCCGAACTGCGGCCTCGCCTTCTTCCTCATCGGCTCATCGCTCGGGAACAAGATGCTGTTCGAGGAGGCGCAGGCCTACCTCAAGCGGGCCGTCGAGGCCGACCCCAAGCTCTGGGACGCCTACACCGAGTACGGCATGAACGCGCTCCGCCTCGGCGACGAGGTCACCGCTCTCAAGTTCCTCACCGAGGCCTACGAGCGCGACCCGTTCAACATCCGCCTCGTCAACACGATGACCCTCATGGACGCCTTCCCCAAGGACTTCGTCGTCGTCGAGACGAAGCACTTCCGCATCCGCATGCACAAGACGGAAGTGGACATCATCGGACCGTACGTGTGCGACCTGCACGAGCGGTGCTGGGACGAGCTGGCGAAGAGGTACGGGTTCGAGCCGCAGGTGCCGATCGTGTGCGACATGTACCCGAACCACAACGACTTCTCGGTAAGGACGGTGGGGACGAGCGGGCTCGGCGCGCTCGGCGCGTGTTTCGGGAGGGTCTGCACGCTGCTGTCGCCGCGTGCAAAGGAGGTGATGGGGAAGTTCAACTGGGGCTCGGTGGTGTGGCACGAGCTCGGGCACGTGTGGGCCCTGCAGCTCTCGAAGAACCGCGTGCCGAGGTGGTTCACGGAGGGGCTCTCGACGTACGAGGAGGGGCAGGGGTATCCGGGGTGGGGCCGCGAGATCGAGAACGAGATCTTCGGGGCGTACCACACGAACAAGCTGATGAAGATCAACCAGCTTGCGAACGCCGGCGACCTCCTGAACCTGTACATCTACGGATCGGTGATCCACGCGTTCATCGTGGAGCGGTTCGGGTGGAAGCAGCCCGAGATGCTGCGGATGTACGGGGAGGGGAAGGACACGCCGACGGTCTTCCAGGCGGCGCTCGGGGTGACGCCCGACCAGTTCGACGAGCAGATCCGGAAGTGGATCGGCGACGTCTGGCTCAAGCGGGCCGCGCTGCGGATGCCCTTCCGCGCTTCGCAGGAGGAGGCGCGGCGGCTGCAGGAGGCGATCGAGAACGACCCGATGGACGCGGAGTCGATGGGCAAGCTGGCGCGGATGCTGGACGAGGCGGGGCAGAAGGCGGACGGGGAGATGCTGGCGAAGCGGGCGCTGAAGATCGACGAGGAGTGCGTGGACGCGCTGATCGTGATGGCGCGGTCGTTCGGGACGGCGGAGAAGCGGCGGTTCGACAAGGCCGCGGAGCTGTACCAGAAGGCGATCGACGCGGGGGCGACGGACTTCCAGACGCGCTGGCAGAAGGCGCTGATGCTGTGCAAGGCGGAGCGGTGGGACGACGCGGTCACGGCGCTGGAGGAGGCGAAGGCGGCGTTCCCGAACTACATCGGGACGGACAACCCCTACGCCAAGCTGATCGAGATCTGCGAGCAGCGCGGGGACGAGGACGGGAAGCTGAAGCAGATGGAGCAGCTGCTGGCGATCGACCACGACACGTTCAAGCTGCGGATTGAGGCGGCGGAGATCTACCAGAAACGGGGGGACCGGGCGAAGCTGGTGAAGACGCTGGAGAGCGCGCTGTACATCGGGGTCTTCGACACGCGGCTGCACGCGTGGCTGGGGAGGGCGTACCGGGACGAGGACAAGTGGGAGAAGGCGGCGCACGAGTTCCGGTGCTGCGTGGTGCTGCTGGAAGAGGCCGAGAAGACGGCGCCGGGGAAGTGGGGGAAGAAGATCGGGGAGTTCCAAGCCGAGCAGGCGCGGTGCCTTGCGAAGCTGGGAAAGCTCGAGGAGGCGCGCAGCCTGGCGAAGTCGGCGGTGCTGGCGGACCCCGAGAACGCGCTGGCCCGGGAGCTGCTCGAGGAGCTGAACAAGTAGTTGGTTCCCGCGCCTCCCGCCGCTAGAATAGGGCGTTGAGGGGGAAACCAGGACAGGAGCTGAAGTGGGTCGCGCGATCGACTACTGCACGGTCTGCGGGGACATGGTCCCGGTCGTGGACCTCGAAAAGGGCAAGGCCGTCGAGGTTGCGACGAAGGTCTACTGCGCGAAATGCCGCGCCCAGGCCCCCGTCGCGGCCGCGCCTTCGAACGGCAAGAAGACGCGCACCGGTTCAACCGGGACGTTTTCCGCCGTGCGCCCGGTCGGCACCGGCACGGGCCGCATCCCCAATGTCGGCAGCGGATCGCAGCGCCTTCCCCAGACAGGCCCCACGACACAGCGCCTGGCCCACGTGCACGTCGACGAGCCGGTCGAGCAGGGCAGGAGCAAAGCTCCCCTCATCGCGGGCGTCGCGGCCGGCATCGTCCTGATCGCGGCCATCGTCCTCTTCGCCATGCAGAGCGCCGCGGACAAGGCCGCGAAGGCGGCGGAGCAGAAGCGCAAGGACGACGCCAAGGCGGCATTCGACCAGGTCGTGGAGTTCCGGCAGGCGAACCCGGAGGACGCCGACGGCCTGCTCAAGCTGATCGACACCAATCTCCCGAAGGTCAAGAACTCGGACTGGTCGGGCAAGATGGCGGCCGAGCGCGACGACGCACTCAAGCTCAAGGCCGTGCTGGAGATCCGCACGAAGCGCCAGGGACGCCTGGACGGGCTCAGGTCCCAGGTCTCGACCGCCAGGGACCTCGTGCCCGTCATCACGGAAATCGAGGCCTTCAGCAAGGAGATGGCCGCCGCAAATGACGCGAGTTTCTCCGGACAGGCGAAGGCACTTCTCGCCCAGGCGAAGGACAAGCGCATCCAGAACGCCGCGGAGGAGGCGAAGTCCTTCGAGGTCCAGAATCCGGACAAGTACCTGGAGGCGATCGAGATGTGGGCTTCGGTACAGATGCTGTGCGAATCCGGCGCGGAGAGCTGGCAGAAGCAGGCGCAGGACCGGATGGCGGAGCTCAAGGGGAAGCGCGAGAACGCGGCGAGGTTGGACTGGGAGCTCGTGCGCGCGAAGGTCGAAGGCATGAGGAAGCAGAAGAACTGGGCGGACTGCCAGAAGGCGATCAAGGACTACACCGAGAAGTGGAAGGGGACGGCGGCGATCGACGACGCGACGAAGATGGCGTGGGACATCGACGCGGAGTCGAAGCGGACGGTCACTCCCGAGACGCCTATCAAGCCCGACCCGGCAAAGGCCGCGCCGAAGGACTGGACGGTGCTGTTCGACGACAAGACGGCGGGTGACTGGCGGCTTGGCGGGGCGAAGGTGAAATGGGAAACGAAGGGCGGGGCCCGGGTGGGCGAGAACACGATCACGCCCGAGGAGGCGAAGAACGACAAGGAGAACAATGGCATCGGGTTCCTGTACTCGGGCAAGGCCTACGCCGCGTTCGAGGTCGAGGTCGACATCACGCTGGTGAAGGGGGAGGTGATGTTCCTTGTCGGGATCAACGGCGAGGGAGGCTCCCCGGCCGCGGTTTCGATCCGGTCGGCCGCGGGCGGCGGGGCGCAGCTCCTGGTCGAAGCCGGCAAGCCGTACAAGGTGACCGTCCAGGTCCGGGCGGAATCGATCGCCATGAGCGGAGCGGGGCTGCAGGGCGGCAGCTGGAAGTACACGCGCGCCGGGGACGGCAAGGACCACGGCGCCGGCCAGTTCGGGTTCGCGGTGAGCCCCCAGTCCGAGCTCCAGGTACGGAGCGTCCGGATCCGCGCGATCCCGTAACCTCCCTGGACGTCCGCCGGGATTGCCCCGCCCGGTGCTATACTCCCCGCAGCGATGGGCTTCGCAACCGTCTACTGCGACAAGTGCGGCGCTCAGATCCTGGGCGCAGAACTTGAGAAGGGCACCGCCGCCGCGCGCGGCGACAAGTACTACTGCGCCGAGTGCACCCTGACGCTTCCGCCCCCGGCCCCCGGAACGCAACCGGGCGAGCGCAAGGGATCCACGAAGGTCCGCAAGCCCGGCGAGTCCGGCCGGAATACGGACATCATGCGGAATCTCCAGACCATGGGGAGCGGCCGCGGCAACACGGTCCGGGTCCAGCCGGTGCAGCAGGAGGAGGCGGGGCTCGGGACCGGCGCGAAGATCGGGCTGACGGTCGTGGGGCTCGCCGTGCTGGCGCTGATCGGGTTCATCATCAGCTCGTCCGGAGGCGGAGGCAAGAACGCAGCCGGTCCGGGCGGAGGAAAGCCGGACACGGACCGCGCGAGGGCGGCTTGCGAGTCGGCCGAGGCGCTGCGGAAGTCCGCCGACGCCCGGGCGTTCGTGGAGGCGGCGCAGAAAGCGAAGCGGGAGGCGGCGGGCACCGAGCATGTCGACCGCGCGGCGGAGCTGGTTCGGGAGGCGCAGGCGGCGCTGGAGGCCCAGGAAAAGACCGAGGCGGTGACGGCGGACGCGAAGCGATTGGCCGCGGACGCGCGGGCCGCGGAGGATCCGTTCACGTACGAGAAGGCCTTCCGGGACATGGCCGCCCGGGCGCGCCGTGACGCGCCGGCGCTCGAGGCGCAGATCAACGCGTGGTGGAACGACATCGTGCAGTCGGCGCTTCTCAAGATGCTCGGCAAGGTCGACATCTCGTGGGCCGAGACGGCCGCGGGGTTCCGCAGGGTCAAGGAGGCGCTGGACGACGTGATCGTGAAGGCGGCCGCGGCCGGCCCGGCGGGGAAGTCCGCGGGCGAGCAGGCGGCGAAGAAGCTGAAGGAGGCGGGGGAGAAGTTCCAGGCGGGCGCGGACAAGGCGCTGGCGGAGCTGGAGCGGAAGGTCGAGGTGCTGCTGGCGGACCTGCGGATCGAGGAGGCGGAGAAGGCCGTGGCGGCCTTCATGGCGGACTACGCGGGGACACCCGCGGCGTCGAAGGCCGAGCCGCTGCGGGCGAAGATCGCGGCGCGCAAGAAGGAGGTGGAGAACACCGCCTGGATCGAGCCGGCTGCGACGGACTGGAAGGTGGAGGGAGCGGACGGGAAGTTCACGTTCGACGGCCGCGAGATCCGGTTCGCGCACGACGGTCCGGCCGGGCCTCCGCCCGAGACCGACCCGGACAAGACGAGGCGGATCATCCTCACGAAGGCGGACGCCAACTGGAAGGATTACGAACTGGAGTTCGAGGTCTACATCGAGGAGCACGGCGGGACGCTGGTCGTCCGCGGCGGCGGGGACAACGCCAACGCGCACCTGCTGAACTTCATGCCGGCCAACGCCCAGGGCCAGGGGCTCCCCAAGAACCAGTGGTTCAAGCTCGGGACGAAGGCGATCGGCAACAAGCTGCTGATCACGGTGGGCACGGGCGCAGCCCAGGAATTCCAGACGACTTCCGTGAGCGGGACGATCATGTTCGTGGGCTACAAGGGATCCAAGTTCCGCATCCGGAACGTTCGCATCCGGAGGCTGCGTTGAGCCTTCGCCGGGTCGTCCTTGCGCTCGCGGTCGCCACGGCCGCGGCGCCCGGGTGCGTCGAACGCGAGCTCCGCATCGAGAGCGAGCCCCCCGGGGCGGACGTCTGGATCGACGGCCGCCACGCCGGAAAGACGCCGCTCCGCGAGCCCTTCACGTTCTACGGGAACCGCGGCCTCGAGCTCCGCCACGGCGGCTGCACGCCCGTCCGGCAGACCATGCCCGTCAACGCGCCCTGGTTCCAGATCATCCCGCTCGACTTCTTCTTCGAGCATCTCTGGCCGGGGACTCTCAGAGACGTGCACGAAGTGAAGATCGTGATGGAGCCGGCCATGGAGGAGGATCCGCTGTCGCTGATCGAGAAGGCGAAGCGGTGGCGCGCGGAGGCGGAGAAGACGCCGGCGAAATAGCGGCCGCGCCTCAAGAAAGGGCGCGCGGAAATCCGATAAATAACCGGATGTTCACCCCCGCTACGCCCGAACTGTCCGGACTTCGCGTCCTCGTCATGGGACTGGGACTTTTCGGCGGCGGCGTCGGGGCGGCGCGGTTCCTGGCGAGGGCGGGCGCGAAGGTGACGGTGACGGACCTCAAGACCGCCGCGCAGCTCGACGAGTCGGTGCGCGCGCTGGCCGGCCTGCCGATCGAGTTCCGCCTCGGCGGGCACGACGAGCGCGATCTGGACGCGTGCGACCTCGTGCTGATCTCCCCCGCGGTGCCGCACGACAACCCGTTCCTCCTGCAGGCCGTGAAGCGCGGGATCCCGGTCGAGACGGAGCTGAACCTGTTCGTGAAGCTGTGCCGCGCGCCGATCCTCGGGATCACGGGATCGAACGGCAAGACGACGACAACGGCGCTCGTCGAGGCCGCGACCCGGCGCATGGGCGGCCCGACCTGGCTGCCTCTCCCCCCGGGCTGCTTCGATCGCCCCCGCAACGTGTGGGTCGGCGGCAACATCGGCCGCTCCCTCCTGCCGCACCTCCCGGAGATCCAGCCCAACGATGCCGTGGTCCTCGAGATCTCCTCGTTCCAGCTCGAGAACCTCGCCGCCATCGGCCGCTTCCCGGCCGCCGGCGTCGTCACCAACCTCCAGCCCAATCACCTCGACCGCCACGGCACGATGGAAGCGTACGGCGAGGCCAAGAAAAATGCGCTGCGCGGTCCCGGATCGGTCGGGATCGTGAACGGCGACTGCCCGGTCGTGGGGAAGTGGTCCTCGGTGCCCGCGAACCCGCTGACGTTTGCGCGGAAGGCGCCCGTCGGCCGCGGCGCCTGCCTGGCGGGCGGGTGGATCTCGATCGCCGACGGCGGTGACGCGCACCCGCTTCTCCCGGCGGGCGCGCTGCGGATCCCGGGTCTGTTCAATGTCGAGAACGCGCTCGCCGCGGCCTGCGCCGCCTGGGTCCTGGGCGCGACGAAGGACGGAATCGCCGAGGGCTTCGCCGCGTTCCGCGGCGTCGAGCACCGCCTCGAGTCGTTCGGGACGTGGGGCGGCGTGACCTGGATCAACGACTCGATCGCGACGAATCCGGACTCGACTCTCGCCGCGCTCCGCACGCTCTCGCAGCCCCTCGTCCTCATCCTTGGCGGCCACGACAAGGGCCTGCCGTTCGAGGACCTCGCGCGCGCCGTCTCCCCGCGCTGCCGCTCGGTCGTCCTCCTCGGAGCCGCCTCCGACAAGATCGCCGGCGCCCTCGAGTCCGCCGGCTGCACGGTCCCCGTCGACCGCGCCCGCGACCTCCGCGACGCGGTCTCGCTGTCCGCCGCCCGCGCCCAGCGCGGCGACGCCGTCCTCCTCAGCCCCGCCTGCGCCTCCTTCGACATGTTCCGCAACTTCGAGGACCGCGGACGCCTGTTCAAGCAGTTCGCGAAGGAAGCGACGGCCGGCCGCGCGGAGGTGGAGGAGATGATCGCGGGGGCGCCGCGGACGGCGACGGCGTAAGGTCGGTGCGACAGGTCGAGGTGCCCGCAGCGGGACAGGTTCGCCGGGAGCTGGGCGAGGATCAGGGCGAGACTTCCCCCGACACGAACGGTTCGCCTTCCCGGGTTACGCCCCGGTACGCCCAGAGGATGCCGGGCCCCGAGTAATTCGCTGGATCCCAGGCACCCTTGCCCGGTGGAATCCACTCCTCCATTCCCAAGTCGTACCAGGCACGGAATTGGCTGGCAGAGAACCGGAACGGGGTCATGATCTGGCCCGAGTTCAGCCGACCGTACGGCGCAAAGCCGGTGATCCGGATTGGTTCAGTCCCGACGTTCTGCACCCGGGTCGAGAAGTGCCCCCCATCCCTCCAGGGGAGGGCGCAGGGTCCGTGGGAGACGACGATTCGACGGCGTCCGCGCCGCAGGTCCGCTTCTGTGATTGTGTCCGGGCTGTCGAGCTTCGTGCGCGAGAGGCCGACGAGGCCGGGAACTGGAGGCAGGATGCCCTCCAACTCGAAGATCTCGTCGTTGCGGTACGCCGCGCTCCATGCGCGCACGTCTGCCAGGGAGCCCTGGTCGCCGTCGACCGTTGCGACTCCCGATTCGTCGACTCGGAAGACCTCGCTCCACCGCGCCGGTTTCAACAGCGGGATACCGACCCAATAGCGCAGGTCCCGCCCGAGCCGAATGAGGTGAGCAATCTTCCTGCCAGGGGTCCAGGACATGGCGCCGTCCAGAGTACCACCGGAAGCCCGCGGAGATCCTGGCGCATGGAGCCACGAGTGACGCGAACTCGGGCGGGGACGGCAAGGCGCGCAGGTTCTCCGGGCAGGGCGGTGTAGAATCCCGCCCCATGTCCGCCGTCCGCCCCCGCTGGGCTCCCGTCCTCGATGCCGCCGGCTTCGTCGCGTTCGGCGCGGTGGCCGCGTTCGTCCTCCGCCGGCTCGGGCCGCATTTCGACACGGGGACGGAGGTCGCCCTGGTCGCCGCCGGCGTCGCGTGCGGGTACTTCCTCGCGGACTTCAGCTCGGGCTTCGCGCACTGGTTCTGCGACACGTTCTTCGAGGAGGACACGCCGGTCCTCGGGCCGCTGCTGATTCTGGCGTTCCGGGAGCACCACCGGGACCCGCTCAAGATGACGCGGCACGGGATCCTCGAGCTGCACGGCGACTCCTGCATCGCGCTCACGCCTGTCTGCGCGTCCCTCCTCCTCGTCCAGCCCGCCGCGCACCCCGTCGTCCTGTTCGCCTACGCCGCCGGCATCGCCTTCGTGGGAGGAAACCTGCTCACCACGCAGTTCCACAAGTGGGCGCACGACCGGAACCCCAGCCTGCTGGCGCGGCTCCTCCACCGCACGGGCCTCATCCTCACGCCGAGGCACCACGCCGTTCACCACGCGCCGCCCTACCAGCGCTACTACTGCGTCACCAACGGCTGGGCCAACGAGATCCTCGAGCGCATCCGCTTCTGGGAGCGAGCGGAGCGCTTCCTCGTCGCCCTCGGCCTGCCGCGCTCGCGCGACATCGCCCCGCCGGCCCGCTAGGACGCGCGGCTCCGGCGCCGCGCCCAACCGTGATGGTGCGTCCGGCGGCCGGAGGCGCGTCCCGGAAGGACAGGCACAAAGTCGCCGCTTCGGTCCAGGTCGTACCGTTCGAGGCCGTCCAGGACATCTGGTAGCGGATGTTCGTCCCGGATCCGTCCTCCGGAATCGACGTGAGTTCCACCAGGCCGGGATGGAGGCGCGCAGCAGCGCCGCGACGGGCGCGAGAGTCCGGGGCAGGTTGGCAGGGCCTGGGTGGCGCGAAGGCGTCACGGACGGGAACTGCAGGTCGGGGAAGGACGGCGGATCAAGCGCGGAGGCCGCGGTTACCGCGACTCGGCGACTCCGGGAGCGAGGGGGAGTGGGCGAGCGGAGCGCGAGCCGGGACGGCCTCCGCGCCGTGCCCGGGAACGAGGCAGGGACCGGGAAGAGCGGCGTTTCAGCCGGGCAAGGTGGACCCGATCCCGGCGAACCGGGAAGGAGAAGGGGTGGGCCGATGGTGAGATCGCGTACCATCTCCGCGTGCGTCTCCTCGTCATAGGCGGAACGGCATTCATGGGCCCCCACGTCGTCCGGCAGCTGCGGGGGAACGGGCACGACGTCGGCGTCTTTCATCGAGGGAAGACGCGAGGGGAGTTCGCGGACGGAGTGAAGGAGTTCAACGGCGACCGGCACAAGCTCGAAGAGCATGCGCTTGTGCTGCGCGCGTTCAAGCCGGACGTCGTCGTGGACATGGTGCTGGTCACGGAGGCGGACGCGCGCGGGGTGGCGGCGGTGTTCGAAGGCGTGGCGCGGCGCGTCGTGGCGGTGTCGAGCATCGACGCGACGAAGGCGTACGGGGTGCTGCACGGGTCGGAGCCGGGCGGGCCTGTTCCGGCTCCGTTCGACGAGGATACGCCCGTGCGATCGGTGCTCTACCCTTATCGCGGGAAGGTCCCTGGTCTGGACGACTACGACAAGGTCCTCGTCGAACGCGAGTCGCTCGCGCACCCGAACCTCCCGGCGACGGTCCTTCGTCTCCCGATGGTCTACGGCCCGCGGGACCGGCAGCGGCGGCTGCGCGAGCTGGTGCGGAAGTTCGACGCGGGGCGGCCGGCGGTGCTGCTGCCGGCGGACGTTGCGGCGTGGCGCGGGGCGCGCGGGTACGTCGAGAACGTCGCGGGCGCGATCGTTCTCGCTGCGACCGACCCGCGCGGCGCAGGGCGCGTTTACAATGTGGCCGCGGAGCCGACGCTCGAGGAGCGGGCGTGGGTCGCGGCGGTGGCGGCGGCGGCGGGGTGGAGGGGCCGGGTCGTCGAAGTCCCGGCGGACCGGCTCCCCGAGGCGATGCGCGGGGGGTTCAACGCTGCGCAGCACCTCGACGCGGCGACGGCGCGGATCCGGCGCGAGCTGGGATACCGGGAGCAGGTGGCGTTCGAGGAAGGCGTCCGGCGGACCGTGGCCTGGGAACGGGAGAATCCGCTTCCCGTGCGGCCGGAAGAAGCGGAAGCTGACGCGGCGGAGGAGAAGGTCCTCCGGGAACTGGGGGAATGGAATGGCTGAGCGCAAGATCCTGTACATCGACGTGGACGAGCGGTCCGCGCACTCCTCGGGGACGTCGTTCCACCATTCCGGGCACATCCATGGGCCGGTTGCGTACATCCTCGGGTTCGAGTACCTGCGGAACCCGACGAACACGGTGAAGGTGGAGCTGCCGAAGGCGAAGAACCGGCCGCCGGGGGAGGATCCTGCGGTGTGGGCGAAGATCGTGGAGGAGGTGAAGGCGGCGGTGAAGTTCCACATCGACCACAAGGGGAGCAAGAGGGTGAAAAACCCGAACGTCTCGAGCCGGGAGCACATGGAGTGAAGAACCGGCTCCTCGCGTGGCTGCTGCTGGCGGCGTCCGCCGCTTCCGCGCGCGACTTCGCTGACTCCTTCGAGCGGGACGCGGACAGGAACGGGATTCCGGACGGGTGGACGGCTGCGCCGGCGGCGGGCGGGCCGGCGGGGACGCTGGGGATCGGGGAAGGGAAGGACGCGCGCGGGATGGTGCTGGGCGCGCCGGCGTCGGCAACGATGGCGGCGGAGACCCGGCTGGCCGGGCGGCTGGACCTCGCGAACGACTACGTGCTCTCCGGGTGGGTGAAGGTCGAGGGCGGGGACGGCGCGGCCGCCTTCCTGACGGTGCAGCTCGTGGACGAGCGCGGCGACCCGCTCGGACCGCCGCAGACGACGACGCAGGCCACGTCGCGCGACGACTGGACGATGGTCGTCCTGCCCGTGTCCCTCCTCGACAGCCGCACGCGCTCGGTCGCCGTCCGCGCCACCCTCTCGAACCGCTCCGGCGCCGCGGCGACGGCGCGCTTCGACGACGTCGGCTGGGTCGCCCGCGCGTTCGTGGACGGGTTCGAGTCCGACCTCGACAAGGACGGCTTCCCGGACCGCTGGCGCTCGATCAAGGGCGACGAGTTCCCCGCGTTCAACGCGACCTCGACGAAGCTCACCACCGACGCGCTTCACGGAGGCGGCCGCTCGGTCGGCCTGTCGACCCGCGGCCGCTCGGCCGGCCTCGAGACGCGCTGGGCCGTGACCGTGGACCCCGACCGAGCGTACCAGTTCTCCGCCTGGGTCCGCACGGAGGGGCTGCGCGACTCCGCTGCCTGGGCGGAGATCGAGTGGCTCGACGAATCCGAAACGCGGGTCGGGATCGCGCGCACGCCCTCGGTGCGCGAGACGGGGGAGGGGTGGAAGGCCGTCCGGCTCGACGCGGCCGAAATCCCGCTGCGCGCCCGCAAGGCACGCCTCAGGCTCGTCCTCGGCGGCGACGACATCGAGGGACGCGCATGGTTCGACGACGTCGAGTGGCTCGGCCGCGTCCGCGTCCGCCTCGACACCGAGGGCCGCCCGGGGAACATCTACCGCGAGGGCGAAGCGCGAGACGGCGGGGGAGTGTCGGGAAGCGTCGTGGCGCTCGGGCTGGAGCCGGGGGCCTACGAGGTCTTCGCGCTCGTCCGCGACGCCGACGGCGCGACGGCGTGGGAGGGCCGGGTCGGCTCCGTGGAACTGCCGGTCCGCGAGACCCTGTCCGTGCCTTTCAGGTTCCCGACTACCGCTCCCGGCCCCTACGAAGTCCGCCTCGACATCCGCGCGTCCGACAAGCCGCTCGTGCAGGCGCGCGCGACGTATGCGGTCGCGCACGAGCCGCTGTTCGGAAAGGGGCGCGGCGGCGATTTCGGGGCGACGGTGGACCCGTACGCGCATCCCGGGCGCAGGATGGGGACGATCCTCGCCATGGCGGGGATCGGGAAACTCCGCGTGCCGCTCTGGAGCGCCGCGTCGCGCGACCGGCTGGACCTTCCCGCCGACGGGCCGGCGATGCACGAGGTGCTGCTGGACCTGAGGCGCAGCGGGATGGACCTGGTGGGCGTGCTGGCGACGCCGCCGGGGACCTCGGCGCCGCGGACGCTGGCGGAGTGGTTCGGGGGAAGGGACCGCGCGTGGGAGGAGCCGCTCGCGCGGCTGGTGGGGGCGCACCGGGACGTCGTGGCGCTGTGGCAGGCGGGGGACGCGGACATCTCCCTGGCGCGGTCGGCGGACGCGGCGACGCTGGAGGCGCTGGCGGCGGCGATCCGCGGGGCGCACGAGCTGGCCCTTCCCGGCCTGGCCTGGCCGGCCGACGCGGCGCCGCCCGGGGCGGACGCGGCGGGGTTCCTGTCGCTGGAGCTGCGCGGGGCGCTGGCCGGGCTGCCGGCGGCGCTTGCGGGGGACGCGCGGGAGCGGATGTACGTGTTCGAGCCGCAGTCCGCGGCGGACCTGGCGGCGCGGGCCATCGAGGCCCGCTCACGCCGGCTGTCGCCCCTGCTGGCCTCCGGCGACGCGCCGCTCCTCGACGCCGAAGGCTCCCCGGACGCGGCGTGGTTCGCGCTGCGCGTCCTGAACGACCTCCTCTCGGGCGCCGAGCCCGTCGGCGGCGAGCTGCTTCCCGGCATGCCCGCGTTCCGCAAGGACGGACGGCTCGTCCTGGCCCTCCGGGCCGACCCGCCGCGCGGCGTCGACGCCTGGCTCGGGGAAGACGTCGTGCGCGTCGACCTCCTCGGCCGCTCGCGACGCCTCGCACCCGACTCAGGAGGGCGCCTGGCCCTCGACGCCGGCCGCACGCCCGCTTTCCTCGTCGTCCGTGACGCCGCGTTCGCCGACACCCAGCTCTCCGCCGTCCTCGACGGCCTGCCGCTCAAGTCCCGCACCGGCCCCCAGCGCGTCGCGTTCCGCATCTCCAACCGCTTCGACGAGCCCATCCGCAACGTCCGCGTCGTCTCCGTCGAGCTCCCCGCGCACTGGCGCCCCGTCGAAACCGCCGTCGAACACGGCTCCGTCGAGCCCGGCGCCCCCGCGGAATTCCCACTCGACCTCTCCGTCCCCTCCGACGCACGCCCCGGCCTCTACGAAATCCGCCTCCGCATCTCCTTCACCGCACGCGGAGCGCGGCGCGAAGCCGTTCTCGCGCGCCCTCTCCCCGTCCAGCCGGACATCGAGGTCTCCCCGCGCATCGAGGCGACGGCGGACGGGAAGGGCCTCGAGGTCTCGATCACCGTCCGGAACCGCGGCGCGCGCAGGGCCGACTTCAAGGTCTACCTGAACCGCGGCGCCGGCACGCGAACGCTCGACGACGTCGTCTACGCCCTCGAGCCGGGGCAGGAGCGCGTCGTGCGGTTCCTGGTCGAGCCGGACGCGAAGGGCCGCGAGTACCTGGTCGGCCTGCGGGGGATCGAGGACGACCTGTTCGTCAACGAGTCCGTCACAGTCCCGTAGGTCCTACCGCTGCGGCGCCTTGACCAGCATCAGCTCGCGCTTCATCGCCTTCAGCAGCGCCGCGCACGCCGTCGGCAGGCCCGGCTCGTTCGTCTTGTCGAGGATGTGCCGGTTCCCGATCTGGCCGGTCGCGGCGTAGTGGATCTCGAAGAAGCGGTCGTCCAGCTCGCCGTCCGTCAGCCGCTTCTCCCCCCCGACGATCTCCAGCGTCCCCCGGACCGTCGCCGCGGCCTTGGAGATCTCGGCGATCTTCTCCGGGATCTTCGAGCCCTGCCAGGCGTCCGCCAGCACGCCGCACTCCAGCGCCTTCGCGTTCAGGGCCTCGATCGTCGTCGCCCCCGCGTCCCCGCCCTTCATGTAGCTCGGCGCCTCCTCCACACCGAGGTCCTCCGGCTTGCGCTTCGACGAAACCTCCCCCATCAGCGCGAGCGCCATCGAGTCCGCGGCCAGGTGCGTGAGAAGGGCCTTCGCGGAATCGGCGCACTTTTGCAGGAACTTCTGGATCTCCTCCGTCCCGGATGCGCCCTTCGCGAACTTCCCGAGTTCGTCGCCCCAGGAGGCGAGCATCTTGTGGAGGTCCCCGAACCAGACGGCGCCCTCGAGCACGGTCTTCCCGGAGAGGCCGCGGCCGCCGAGCTGCCTGGAGATGCCGTCCAGCACGTTCATCGGGAGTCCTTTCAAAACGGGCCCGCGGCTATCTCCGGGGCTTGAGGTCGCCGAACGGGTTACGGAGGAAGTCGTCGGGGCGGCGTTCCCCGGGGCCGCCCGAGGGGAACGAGATACTACCTTTTGAGTGGCGGGCGGGGAATTCTAAGGTGCGGCCGCCGTCGCGGATGACGACCTCGTCGAC
Source organism: Planctomycetia bacterium (assembly GCA_020849035.1). Taxonomy (GTDB): domain Bacteria; phylum Planctomycetota; class MHYJ01; order WSZJ01; family WSZJ01; genus WSZJ01. Next base: position 13,275 of record JADLHC010000059.1, on the reverse strand, counting down.
GTTGGCGAAGACGCCCTTGCCGGACTTGAAGAGGGGCTTGCCGATGCCTGTGAAGGCGGCGGTGCCTGTGGCGACGTCGTAGGTGAGGCGGTCGCCGGCGGCGAAGAGGGAGGAGGTGCGGAGGAGGACGCGACCGGTGGCGCGGGCGCCGAGGAGTTCGCGGGTCTGGGGTTCGAAGTGGAGCCAGAGGCGTTCCGCCTCGAGTCGGGCGTCCGGGGGGGCGGGCTTGCCGGGTTCGGCGGCGGTCTCCGGGGAGCGGACGAGGACGCGGTCGCGGGCGACGAAGAGGCCGGCGTTGCGGTCGATGACGACGGGGCCGGAGCAGGCGAGGGTGACGGGGGTGGGGGCGGCGGCGTCGCCGGCGGGGCGGGCGGGCGCGAGGCCTGCGAGGCCGCTCATGCCGCCCTTGAGGTGGAGGCGGATCCGGCGGACGCCGTGGAGGACGGCCCGGCCGGTGTCGGGGGACAGGGCGATCTCGGATGCCTCGACGAAGTCCTCGCCGGTGCCGCCGCGGGCGGGGCTTCCGGTGAGCACGGCCTGGCCGCCGGCGTAGTGCAGGGCGGCGGCGGTGGCGGTCGAGTTGTCGGTCGTGATCTGCACCGGCCCGGCGGCGTCGAGCGACCGGAGCTCGCTTTCGGCCATTTCTCCCGTGAAGGACGGGCAGGTCAGCTTCCAGCGCGTCGCCGCGGGGCGGCTCCCGCCGCCGATCTCCACGAGGGACGACGGCGCCAGCGATCCTCCCTCACCCTCCGCCACGACGTTCCCCTCGCACCGGATCCGCCCCGTGCGGTTGTCGAACGCGATCGTCTTCGCCGCCAGCCGGCTCTTCGGGTCCGACACCTCCGCTCCCGCGTCGCTGTGAAGCGTCACGGTGTCGCTTTCGGCGGTCCACCGGATCGTGTCCGCGCGCGCCGTCCGCCCGGTCTCCTTGAGAAGCACGTTTCCGGAAGCCTCGACACCCCGGGCGGCGTAGCCCAGGGCGCCGTCCTTGCCCTCCTGCGGGGCGGACGCGAGGTCGAGGCGCAGCGCGTCGCACGTCAGTTCGCGCGCCCCCTCCCGCACCCACACCCATCGCGACAGCCCGATCGTCACCGCGCCCCGCGCCCCGTCGCTCCCGTCCGCGGCGCGCACGATCCGGACGTCGTCCATCGCCGTCACCTCGACCGGCCCTCCACGGCCCGCCCCCTCCTTCTTCGCCCCCATCGGGCCCAGCTCTAGCGCCCCCTTCTCGTGGAACACGATCCTCTTCTTCGGGCCCCTCACCGCCGTCGCCCCGCTCCCGTCCCGCGCGTTCGTCGTCTCCACCAGGTCCGCCTCGACCCCGATCCGCGGGTCCACGATGACGACATGTCCCTCCAGCAGGAGCCGCTCGAGGTGCAGCCTCGCCGGAGGCGGTTTCGCCCCCGCCAGCTCCGGCGGCGGCGTCGGCTGCAGCCCCATCGCCCTCCCCACCCCCTGCGCCGCCTCCCACGCGGCGAGCGACGGCGGAAGCGGCGGCTTCTCGCGAAGGACCTCGGCTGTCAACGTGTCGCACGCGAGGGTCGTCGGCTTCTCGGTGTCGGGATCGATCCGCATCATCGACACGCCACCGTTCATCACGAGCCGCGTGCGGCGCGCCCGGCCCTCGGCGGGCAGGGGGTCGCCTGTGACGGGGCCGCCGGCGCGGAACGTCACGTCCTCCGGCTTCTGTCCGGCGCGGTGCGTCGCGGTCGGCGAGAAGTCGGCCTGCGTGCCGACGAGCTCGCCCCGGATGTCCCGCTCCAGCCGGAACGCCTTGAGTCCCAGGTTGCCGTGGAACCCCGTGCCGCGGAGGCGGGAGTCGCCCACCGTCAGCTCCACCGGCCCGTCCGTGTCGACCGTCTTCTCCGAATGGTCGACGATCTCCTTCCCCTCGGCGTCCCGGATGCGCTTCCCGAACAGGATCTTCAGGTCCTCCGCCCGCAGGGTGTCGCCCTCGGGGGTCTCGATGACGACGTTGCCGACGACGCGGGCGACGAAGCCGTTGCGGTCGATCTCGGCGCGGCCCGCGCGGACGAGGACTTCCTCGGGGGCGCGCTCGTGGCGGCCTTTTTCGGGCCAGGCGCGGATGACGGCGTCGCGGAACACGGCGCGCTCGCGCCCCTCGAACTCCGCCTCCGACCCGGCGATCTCCGCGACGAGGTCGTCGTCCTCGTAGACGCGGATCGCGACGCCCCTGGCCGTGCCCTTCTGCGGAAGCCCGGCCCTTGCGACGCTGACGAGCGGCCGGTCGTCGCCGCCGGCCCGGGGCGCCTGCGCCCTCCACGCGAAGAAGACCATCACCGCCGTCGGCGGCACGAACGCCGCGAGGAAGACCGCGATCCAGCGCCTCAAACGAGCCCCATGTCCAGGAGGTCCTGGACGTCCACCATGCCGACCGGCCTGCCGTCCTGGTCGACGACGGGCACCTCGTCGATCTTCTTCTCGCGCAGCAGGCAGAGCGCTTCGCTCGCCAGCCTGTCCGGTCCGATCGTCCTGGGGTTCCGCGTCATGAGCTCCCCGATGGGCCTCCGCAGCACGTCCGCGTCCAGCGCGATCCGCCTGCGCAGGTCCCCGTCCGTGAAGATCCCCGCCAGCTTTCCCATCGCGTCCGTCACGCTGATCGCGCCCGACCGCGCCCGGGTGATCATCGCGATCGCCTCCGCGACCGTCTTCCCCTCGCCGATCGTCGGTGCCCGCTCGCCCGTCCTCATCACGTCCGACACCTTCTGCAGCTTCCGCCCCAGCTCACCCGCCGGGTGGTAGAACGCGAACTGCTCCTTCGTGAAGCCGCGCTGCTTCTGCACGGACAGCGCCAGCGCGTCGCCGAAGGCGAGGAGGGCGGTGGTAGAAGCGCTGGGGGCGAGGCCGTTGGGGCAGGCTTCCTCGATTTTCCCGAGGGCGAGGGCGATGTCGGCGCCGCGGCCGAGCGTGGAGTCCCTCGTGGCGGTGATGGCGACGATCTTCGTGCCGAACTCGCGCAGGAGCGGCAGGAGCCGCACGACCTCCTCCGTCTCGCCGCTGTTGGAGAGGGCGAGGACGACGTCGTCCTTCGTGACGCGCCCGAGGTCGCCGTGGATCGCCTCGGCGGGGTGGAGGAAGAGCGACGGGGTGCCGGTGGAGGCGAGGGTGGCGCTGATCTTCTGGCCGACCAGGCCGGCCTTGCCCATGCCGGTGACGACGACGTGGCCGCGGCAGGCGAGGAGGAGCCGGACGGCGTCGCCGAAGGAGCCGTCCAGCCGGGGGACCAGCGACCGGATGGCGTCCGCCTCGGTCTGGAGGACCTGCCTCGGGAATTCGAGGTCCATGGCGGGCGATTCTACACGCGCCGGGCGGCGCCGTCGCCCGGCATTGTCGGGTGCGCCCGGCCCGCCCCGGCCGCGGCTGGCGCGCTCCGCTCCCGTCCGCTATCGTCCCGCCATGGAGATCGAGCCCACACAGCTGCTTCTCGTCGGGTCCGCCTGGGTTCTCTCGGTCGGCCTTCACGAGGCCGGCCATGCGTTCTCCGCCGACCGGCTCGGCGACCCGACTCCGGGGATGCACGGGAGGCTGACCCTCAACCCGTTCGCCCACCTCAAGCCGGTCATGACCGCGGTCATCCTTCCCCTCGTCTTCCTCGTCAGCGGCGCCGGGATCCTCGGGGGCGCGACCACGCCGATCGACCCGACCCACTTCCGCAGGCCCCTCCGCGACCGCGTCTTCGTCGCCCTCGCCGGCCCCGCCGCGAACCTCCTCCTCGCGCTCCTGTTCGCGGGCGCCTATTTCCTCACCGGTCGTGCTTCTTCCGAAGGTTCCACCGTGATGGCCTTTTTCCTCGTGATGGTCCACCTCAACCTGGTCCTGCTGCTCTTCAACATGCTCCCCATCCCCGGCCTCGACGGCGGGGACGTGATGCGCTATTTCCTTCCCGCGGAGCTGCGGGAGAAGTTCGATGGGGCTCGGCCGTTTGGCATCGTGATTGCGATGGTCCTTCTCAGCATCCCGGCCGTCGGCAAGGTCTTCTTCGTCCCGGTCACCAAAGCCCTCGAACTCCTCCTCAGGATGACGCATGCCGGTTGACTACAAGGTCCGCCTCGAGACGTACTACGGCCCGCTCGACCTGCTCCTGCACCTCATCAAGGAGCAGGAGCTCGACATCCTGAACATCCCGATTGCCAGGGTCGCGGAGCAGTACGTGAAGTACCTCGAGCTCATGGAGAAGCTCGACATCAACGTCGCAGGCGAGTTCCTCGTCATGGCGACGACTCTCATGGAAATCAAGTCGCGGACGCTGGCGCCGAGGTCGGTCGAGGAGGAGGAAGAGGACGAGGGGGACCCTCGGCTCGAGCTGATCCAGCAGCTGCTGCAGTACAAGCGGTACAAGGACCTGGGGCGCGAGTTCGGGCGGCTCGCCGACCACCGCGAGCGGATGTTCGCGCGGCCGCGGCTCCGGCTCGAGGTGCCGCCCGGCGAGGAGGAGGACCTCGAACTCTCGGCGTTCGACCTCGCCGCCGCCTGGGCGCGCATCTCGAAGATGACGCGCATCGACGGGATCGAGAAGATCCTCTACGACGACGTACCCCTTGAGCAGGTCATCGAGTCGATGTTCGAGGCGGTCAAGGCAAAGGGCGAGCTGAACTTCCGCGACCTCGTCCCCGACCGCACGAATCCCTTCAGGACCGTCAGCCACTTCCTCGCCACCCTCGAGCTCGCGAAGCAGCAGAAGGTGACGCTGGAGCAGACGGAGGACTTCGCGGACATCCGGATCACGCTGAAGCCCGGGGCCGCGGAGCCGCCGCCGGAGCCGCCCGCGGGTTAGAATCCACCACGACCGGGGGGATCATCGGAGCAGACGCATGTCCCGCACCATCGCCGCCCTGCTGTTCGCCGCCGCGCTCGCCTGCGCCGAGGACGCGTGCCTCAAGGAAGCGCCGCAGGCCGACACGCAGGAGGGCGCGCCGCACGGGATCGGGCTGATCGACGTGAACCAGGACGGCCGGATGGACGTGGTGATCGACCAGATCCGGCCCTCGGGGATCAACATCTTCCTGACCGACGCCAAGGGCGGCCTGAAGGGCGACTTCAACAAGATGCTCGGCACGCGGATGGGGCCGAACTGGGGCATGGCCGTGGACGCGGACGGGGACGGGCTGCGCGACTTCTGCCAGATGGACAACAATTCGACGATGCTGACGATCTACAAGGGCGCGAAGGGAAAGCTGAGCGGGGGAGCGGAGACGGAGCTCGGGGTGGGGTGGCCGATCGCGGGGTGGTGGCACGACATGAACGGGGACAAGCGCATCGACTTCGTCGTCGTCGGCTGGCCGGACCCCGTTGTGGACAAGACCCCGGGGCGTCTCAAGGTGTTCCTGGGCCCCACCCTGAAGGAGTCGTTCTCCCTGAACATCCCCGAGTGCGGCTCGGTCGTCGCGGGCGACGTCACCGGCGACAAGAAGCCGGACGTCATCACCAGCGACCAGAAGGAGAGCGTCCTTCTCATCTTCCCGGGCGCCGGGAACGGCGCCCTGGGGAAGAACCCAGTCAGGATCAAGCTCGACGAGGGCGGAGCGAACCTCAAGCCCAACGGCATGGCGATCGGCGACCTCGACGGCGACAAGATCCCCGACCTCGCGATCGCGTGCGAGGAGCAGAACTTCGTCCGCGTCCTGAAGGGCGACGGCAAGGGAGGCTTCACGAAGCTGTGCGACATCGCGACCGCGAAGAAGGCGAAGTTCGTCGTGACCGGGGACTTCAACGGCGACAAGAACGTCGACCTCGCCTGCGGCGCCTGCGTCGTCGCTGCCGGCCAGCTCTGGTCCGTCACGATCCAGCTCAACGACGGCAAGGGCGCCTTCACGCAGAACTGCGAGTTCACCGGCAAGGGCAACTTCCACCGCTACAGCGCCGCCGCGGGCGGCTACGACGGCGACAGGAAGGACGACCTCGTCGTCGGCGTTATCAACGAAGACGAGGGCAGCGGCTCGGTGCGGCGGTACCTCTCGAAGAAGTGACGCGCGACGCCAACCTGCTCTTCGCGCTTCTCGCGCTCCAGATGGAGCTGGTGACGCGCGACCAGCTGGTCGCGTGCGTGCCCGAGGCGATCGGGCGGCCAGGGGCGGACCTGGGGCGGATGCTGGTCGAGAGGGGCGTACTGCGGGAGGCGGAGCGCGGTGCGGTGCAGGCGGTGCTCGAGGCGCGCGTGAGGCGCCACGGCGGGGACGCGGCGGCCTCGCTCGCGGCAGCGGCGGACGACCCCGCGCGCCGGACGCTGGACGGGACCGTGGTCGGCGAACTGGTGGCACGCACGCTTGCCGCGGCCGGGCGCGCCCCGGACCGGCCGACGCCGCTTCCCGACCCCGCCGGCTCCGAGCGTTACAGGATGGGGCAGGAGCTGGGGCGCGGCGGCATCGGCCGCGTGGTGCTCGCCGAGGACTCCCGGCTCGGGCGCGAGGTCGCGGTGAAGATCGTCGTCGACAACCTCTCGCCGGCGCTGGTCGAGCGGTTCGTGCGGGAGGCGATGGTCACCGCGCGCCTCGAACACCCGCAGATCGTCCCGGTCCACGACTTCGGGACGATCGAGCGGGAGGGCGGGAAAAGGCCGTACCTGGCGATGAAGCGCGTGAAGGGGCGCGACCTGCGGGCGGTCGTGGACGACCTGGCGGCGGGGCAGGCGGAGGCGGCCGCGGCGTGGCCGCGGACGCGGCTGCTCGAGGCGTTCCAGAAGGCCTGCCTCGGCGTGGCGTTCGCCCACTCGCGCGGGGTGCTGCACCGCGACCTCAAGCCGTCGAACATCATGGTCGGCGACTTCGGCGAGGTGTACGTCGTCGACTGGGGGCTTGCGCGCGTGCGCGGCGAGTCGGACGTCGCGGCGGGGCTCCGCGCGGACGGGCCGGACCCGGGGCTCACGGTGGACGGGGCGCTCATCGGCACTCCCGCCTACATGGCGCCGGAGCAGGCGGCCGGCCGCAACGACGAAGTCGACGAGCGCGCGGACGTTTACGCGCTCGGGGCGATCCTCTACGAGATCCTCACCCTCCGTCCCCCCGTGGAGGGGCGCACCGTCGAGGAAGTCCTGACGCGGGCGCGCGAGGGACAGATCACGCCTCCCAACGCCCTCGCGCTCCACACTTCCCGCTCCTTCCATGCCGCGGACCCCGTTCCCCCGGACCTCGAGGCCACCTGCCTCCGCGCCCTCTCCCTCCGCCGCGAGGACCGCCACCCCTCCGTCCTCGACCTCCACGCCGACATCCGGCGCTTCCTCGACGGCGCTGCGGAGCACGAGCGGCTGGTCGCTCGCGCGGCCCGGCGCGCGCGCGCGGGGCAGGACCTGCAGGCGCGGTGGCGCGAGCTGGCCGGCGAGGTCCGGAACGCGCAGGCGCGGCTGGAAAAGCAGGTGGCGGAGACGCGCCCGTGGGAGCCGGTGGAGAGGAAGCGGCTGGTGTGGGGCGCGGAGGACGCGCACCGGAAGCTCCGGGAGGAGCGGGTTCGGACGTGGTCGCAGGCCACGGCGGCGTTCGAGGAGGCCCTGAGGGACGACCCGGGCTGCGGGGCGGCGGCGGACGGCCTCTGCGAGATGGCGCTGGAGCGGCTGGCCGAGGCCGAGGCGGACCGCGACTTCGAGGAGGTCGTGCTGCAGCGCCAGACGCTCGAGCGGCACGATGCCACCGGCGTCTTCCGCGCGCGGCTCGAGGAGCCTGGGCGCCTGACGATCCGGACGTTCGCGCGACCCTGCGCGTGCATCCGGCCAGCCCCGGGGTCGTGGACGGCGGTTCCCGGGCACAAGGGCGAGATCCCGTGGCGGAAGGGCTGCCCCGCGTTCGGCGTCGCGCCGCTTCCCGGCGATCGCCCCTCTCCCGCGATGCGTCTCGAGCCGGAGGGGGCGCAGTTCGGCCACCGCGACGGCTGTCCGACCACGGAGGTCCCGGGGGCGGAGGTCTGGGCGGCGCGGTACGAGGAGGAGGACCGGAGGCTGGTGCTGCGGGAATCGAAGCGCATCGGGGTGACGCCGCTGTCGGGGGTGCCGATCGGGGCCGGCTCGTGGAGGCTGGAGATCCGTCATCCGGTGTACGCGACCGTGTTCGTGCCCGTGCTCGTGACGCGCTGCGGGGAATGGGAGCAGCACGTCGCGCTCTACCGGCCCGAGGAGATTCCCGAGGGATTCGTGCAGGTCGCGGGCGGCCCGTTCACGACGGGCGGGCGCCGCGGCGGGGCAATGCAGCCCGAGACGCCGTCGTTCGCCCGCGACTACTTCCTCATGCGCTATCCCGTGACGATAGGCGAGTACCTTGAGTACCTGAACGACCTCGTGGGGCAGGGACGGCTCGAGGAGGCCCGGGCCCGGCGGCCGCGGGAGCGCGACCTGTCGCTCGTATCGGAGAGCGGCGGGACGTTCGGCCTCCAGTCCCCCGATGCGCCCGACCCCTACCACGTCCGGGCCGACCTGCCCGTCGGCGGCGTGGCGTGGACTGACGCGGTCGCCTACGCGGCGTGGCGCACACGGAAGACGGGCCGCCTGGTCCGCCTGCCGACGGACTTCGAGCTGGAGAAGGCGGCGCGCGGCGTGGACGGCAGGATTTATCCCTGGGGCGACGCGTTCGACGGGACCTTCTCGAACACGATCGCCGCGCACCGCGAGCGCCCCCGCCTCATGCCGGTCGGGTCGTTCCCCGCGGACTGCTCGCCGTACGGGGCCATGGACCTCGCGGGGAACATCCTCTCGTGGTCGTGGAGCGCCGCGGAGGGTGCCCAGCGCGAGGAGTTCTGCCTGCGCGGCGGCTGGTGGACCGGGTCCTGGTACTCGGCACAGGTCCCTCGCACCTGGGCCGCCCATCCCTCCGCGACCCTGCGCCAGCACGGCTTCCGCCTCGCGCTTCCCGCCATGTCCGAGCTCCCGCCGGCCTGACCGGCCGCCCGCAACCCCCCGCGACCTACCACTCGATCCCCATCCGCTGCGCCACGCGCACCGCGCTTCGCAGCCCGTCCTCGTGGAACCCGTAGCCCCAGTACGCGCCGCAGTAGTGCGTCCGATTCCGCCCGCTGACCTCCTGCCACCGCGCCTGCGCCTTCACCGACTCGCCGGACAGGAGCGCATGGCGGTAGACCATCGACCGCGCGATGGCGTCGGGACGCACGAGACCCGCCGCGTTCAGGCTCACGAACCAGTCCTCCCTCGTCCCCAGCGGCTGCAGCCGGTTCATGTGCGCCGTCACCACGAGTCGCCCCTCGCCCCCCGCCAGCCGCAGGTGGTTCCACGACGCCCACGCGCGCCGCTTCGGCGGCATCACCGACGCGTCCGTGTGAAGGATCGCCTCGTTCCGCTGCGTCCGGAAGGCCGCGAACACCTCCCGCTCCACGGGCGTCGCGTCGGCCAGAATCGGCAGCACTTCGTCGCCGTGGCAGGCGAACACCACCTCGTCGAAATACGCCGCGGGCTGCCCCTCCACGCGCACCGTCACCTCCGCCGCCGTCCGCTCCACGCGCTTCACCTCCTGCCCCGTCCTGACCCGGTCCCGGATCCGCCGCAGGACCGGCTCGATGGTGCGCGAGCAGCCCCCCGGGATCGTCCGCCACCGGTGCTGCGTCCGGATACCCAGGAACCCGTGGTTGCGGAAGAACCGCACGAGCGTCGCGGCGGGGAACGCCATCATCTCTCGCGGCGACGTGCTCCACACCGAGGCCGCCAGGGGGAGGAGGTAGTGCTCGCGGAAGTCCGCGGTGAACCGCTCCCGGCCAAGCCAGGTCCCGAGCGTCCACGCGTCGGCCTCGGGCTCATCCAGGAGGCGGGCGGCGGCTCTGTTGAAGCGGTCGATTTCGCGGAGGAGGGCGTAGAAGGCGGGGCGGAAGAAGTTGCGGCGCTGGGCGAAGAGGCCGTTGAGGCCGCGGGAGCACCAGGTGAGGCCGGAGGGGCGGGTGGAGACGGCGAAGGACATGTCGGTCTCGACGGAGGGGATGTCGAGCTCGCGGAGCATGCGGCAGAAGAGGGGGTAGTCGGCTTCGTTGTGGACGACGAAGCCGCTGTCCACGATGACGGGTCCGCCCGGGCCGTCGATCGTGTGGGTGTGCGTGTGCCCGCCGAGGCGCGGCTCGCGTTCGTAGAGCGTGACATCGTGGCGGCGCTGGAGGAGCCAGGCCGCGCCGAGTCCGGAGATGCCCGAGCCGATGATCGCGATGCGGCTCACGCTACGCGTCCTTCGGCGGGCGCCGGTTCTTCCAGGCACTTCAGGATCGGCGGGAGGGCGAGGAGGCTCGCGATCGGATCGCCACCCGGCGGCGTGGTCCGGGCGCCGATCGCGGCCGCGCGCGGGCGGGTCCAGGAGAGGCGGTGCATGGCGAGGAGCAGGCGGGCCACGGTGAAGGGGAGGATAAGGCGTTCGCCGCCGGTCGAAAAGGACGGGATCGGGCGGGCGCGCAGGGGGATAATCCCGGGCATGAGGGACGTGCGCCACTCCTGGGTTCTGCTGGCCGTTCTCTGGCTCGCGCCGTCAGAGGTCTCTGCGGACGGCATCGAGATCAAGGGGAACATCGTGGACGCGGAGGGGCGGCCGGCTCCGGGGGTCGAGTTCGGGGCGCAGTGGTTCAACCCGGGCGGGAAGCTGGTGCCGAAACAGCGCTGGAAGCCGGGCGCGGACGGGGGATTCCAGGCCGAGCTCCAGTGGATCCACCGTCCGATGGCGCTTCTCGCGATGGACGCAGCGGGGAAGCGCGGCGCGCTCAGGATTCTCGAGAAGGACGACCTGACGGTCCCGATCGTGCTTTCGCTGAAGCTCGAGCCGTTCGCGGCGGTGCAGGGGGTGCTCGCGTGCCCGGGGCTCGGGCCGAACATCGGAGACGCCCGCGTCTTCGTCCGCGCGAAGCCCAGCGACGCCACGGTGTTCGCCCTGAACGTCGCGGGCGGCGCCTTCGCCTTCAGCCTGCCGCCCGGGGACTACGAGATCCTCGCGGAGCTGCGCAACGCCAGGCCGCTTTGCCACGCCTTCCGCGTCGAGTCTGCCGACAGGCCGGTCCAGCTGGGCCGGCTCGTCCTCGAGCCCACCCCGGTTGCGCAGGCCTGGGGAGGTCCGCCGCCCCCGCTGGGCGCGACCGGCGCGCGCGGCGTTCCCGCGGACTTCAGGCTCGCGGACCTCAAGGGCAAGTGGGTCGTGGTCGTCTTCTGGAACGCCCGCATGGACCAGGCCACCCGCGTCGTCCTCGAGCAACTCAAGCAGCTCGCACTGGAGCGACAGGCCGACGCGGGGCGGTTCGCCGTCGTCACCGTCTACGATCCCGCGGCGAAGACCTGGGACGACTACGACCGGGATGTCGCGCCCCTGAAAAAGGGGCTCTGGTCCGGGGCCGATCTGCCCTTCCCGGTTCTCCTCGACTCCACGGGCGAATCCTGGAAGGCCTGGGGCGTGGAGCAGGAGCCCTTGACCGCGCTCCTCGATCCCGACGGCAACCTCGTCCGCGAGGGAGACTACGCCTCCCTCGGGCCGAAGCTCGACGAGACGGGCGCAGGGAAGTAGCCGCCTCCCGCGCCGCTTCATTTTCCCGTCCGCGGCACGCTCCACCCTTCTTACAATCTCACCCCCCATGACCAGCGCCGTCGTTCTCCGAAAAGACGTCCGCCTCGACGTTCCCTCCGTCGCCCGCCCCCTCGCGGAGGCCCTCGGGATGACGCTCAACGACGTGAGGCTCGTGGTCCGCAAGGCGCGCGGCATCTTCCAGGAGCATCTCGAGGACGAGCGAGCGCGGACCATTGCAGGGCTTCTCGAGAAGATGGGCATCGAGTCCGCCGTCGTTCCCCAGGCGGAACTCGCCAAACCCCCGCGGCACCGCTCGATCATCGGCGGCCAGATCCTCCCGGACGCCTTCCACGCGCACACGAGCCATCTGCGCAGGCCCGACCCGATCCCCTGGAAGAACATCCATTTCATGTCGATCGGGATCGTCGCCACGCCGCAGTACGAGGAGTTCCTCACCTCTTCCGGCTTCAAGGAGCTTCCGCCCATCTGGTCCATCGACGACCAGGAAGCGAAGGACGACCTGCGGAGGAAGCTGGCCTCGCGGGCCCTCCGGCGGGAGCGCGGCGAGGCTGGGGACGCGAAGGAGCGGGCGCGTACGAAGCCGAAGCTGGAGAAGAAGGAGCTGGACGCGCTCTACCGGGACCAGACCCGGGGGATCATCGAGCTGTGGTGCTTCGAGCCGCTGGCCCGATGGAAGATGCTCCGACACGAGTTCTGCTACGACGGCCTCGGCGAGCGCGCCCGGAAGACGTCCATGGAGAACTTCCGCACCCTGGCGCTCGAGCTTCACGCCCACCTGCCCCACGCCCTGCTCACGAGAATCACCAAGGACTTCCTCGCCGGCGCCGAGCTGCACGAGATCATCTTCGACAACGAGGCCGAGCTGGAACGCTACACCCGGTGGTTTGTTCACCAGGCCGCGGGGCCCGCCCCGAAACCAGGCGTCCTGATGCCGGGCGTGGGCGAGGCGCTTCTCGGGCCACCGGTACAGCCGGTGGACGAAGTCGAGTCGCTGGAGTGATGGCGGTGGCGAAACGCACCTACGTCGTTGCGGTCACGGGGGCGAGCGGCGCGCTCTACGCGAGGCGGCTCTGCGGGGTGCTGGCGAAAGCGAAGGGGGTGCGGGTCCACCTGCTGATGAGCGAGGCCGGGGCGCGCGTGGCGAGGGAGGAGCTGGGGGTGTCGGTGGACCTGGCGGACGGGGCGAGCGTGATGCGCGGGTTGATCGGGGAGGTGCCGCGCAACTTCCGCTACGAGAGGCTGGAGGACATCGGGGCGTCGTTTGCGAGCGGAACCTACGTGGTGGACGCGATGGTGGTGATTCCGTGCAGCATGGGGACCCTGGGGCGCATTGCCTCGGGGACGGGGGCGACGCTGATCGAGCGCGGGGCGGACGTGCAGCTGAAGGAGCGGCGGAACCTGATCCTGGTGGTGCGGGAGACGCCGCTGTCGCTGATCGCGATCGAGAACATGGCGCGCGTGGCACGGGCGGGTGCGTGCGTGTTGCCCGCGATGCCGGGGTATTACCACCTGCCGAAGACGGTGGAGGAGGTGGTGGATTTCGTGGTGGGCAAAGTGCTGGTGCAGATGGGGGAGAAGCAGGGGCAGATTCGGCGGCGGGTGGCGCGTGGAGAGCCGGATGGACAATAAGTCGCCAGGCAATCATTTCATTTCGACTATATCATTATGACATAATGCTAAGTCCAGCGAAGCAAATAGGTTGCATCTTCAGCTGCCTCTCGAACGCGGCCCAAGGGTTGCAACTCTAACCGAACCCCACCCTCGGGCCCCCCGGTCG
>JADLHC010000058.1 GCA_020849035.1 Planctomycetia bacterium | reverse complement strand
GGGGTACTCCAGGATGCGCGTGGCGTCGGGCACGTCGCCGTTGCCGCCAAGGTAGTCTTCGGATGGCGCGATGCCTAGCGAGGCGAAAAAGGCTCGGATGGCGGCCTCCCTTTCGGCTTCCTGCCGCCATTCCACCGACAGCCCGGCTTGCACGACGCCGTCCCTCGCGCTGAGGCCGAAGCCACGATTGCCGTCGGGCGTGAACACATGCAGGAACTTGAAGCCGCCGGTGGGCACGAGCAAGCGGGACACGTACGGCTCAAGGTGGTCGATGCCATTCGCGGCGAAGTGGTCGGGAGCAGCCTGGACCGACACACCGGTGCGCGAGAACGTCACCGTGCTGCCGCCCTGCCTGGACAAACTGATGAAAGTGTGGCGCGGGAAAAGGAACCTATAGGCGACTAGTTGCGTTCGCCATGTGGTGACGCAGGGATAGGCTGCAATCGTATCCGGCGTTGCAGAGAATGCTCGTGGTCATTTTCGCCTGCAGAAAAGAAGGCCTCCCGTAGCGGAGTTGTGCTATTCTTGATGCGCATCCAGGTGCTGTAAAATATGGCGCCCACGGCATGTGCGGAACAGGGCTGGCCTGCCATGAATGATGCGGTAGTCTTTATCGTAATCGTCTGGTTGAAATTTTTCTTTCTGTTTACGCCGTTCTTCGCCTTGTCCATGTTTCTGAGCATGACACGGGGGCACACGGAAACCCAGCGCCGGAAACTGGCCGTTCGCATCGTCGGCGCCGTTTCGGTTGTGTGTTTTGTGCTCTACTTTTTCGGAAACATCATCTTCGCGTTGTTCGGCGTCACCGTGGATGCGTTTCGCGTTGGCGCAGGCGCCCTCCTCTTCCTCGCGGCCGTCGCACTCGTTCAGGCCACCCCCGCCATGTCCCAACCCGATCCCGAGGAGGACATCGCGGTTGTCCCGCTGGCCGTGCCCATCATCGTCGGCCCGGCCACGACTGGCGCGTTGCTCGTCCTCGGCTCCGAATTCGACCAGATCCATCTCCGGGCTTTGGGCGGTGCGGCCTTGCTCCTGGCCATTCTTGCCGTGGGCGTGATCCTCTGCCTGGGTGCTTCCATCGAACGCGCCGTCGGTAAGCGCGGCCTCAACATTCTCAGCAAGATCACGGGTTTGATCCTGGCGGCCTTGGCTGCCCAGATGATCCTCACCGGCGTCCAGAATTTCCTTGTCACGTCAACGAACGCCCCTGAAAGCCGCGTGCAGATCCAGTCGCCCGAAGCAAGTCCAGCCGCCCGCGCCGGGGAGGCGCACCGATGAGGACCAACCTGACTTCAACCCCAACCCGCCGCTCCCCGCAACAAGGTGCCGCTCCTGATTCACCCGCCGCGGGCGAATCCGTTCCCAGTCTGGACACGGCCCTCCAGGAGCGTGTCAAGGAGTTGACGTGCCTCTACGCAATTGCGCAGATCTCCGGCAAGCCCACGGCTTCGCTGCCCGATGTGCTTCAGGGCGTGGTGGACATTCTGCCCACTGCTTGGCAGTTCCCGCACCTCGCGTCGGCACGGATCACGCTGGACGGCACACAGTTCAACAGCAAGACGCGGCTGCGCTCCGGGCCGCGCCAGAAAGCCTCACTCGTCGTTCGCGGGTTCTCCCGCGGGACAGTCCAGCTCGGTTATGCTCCGTCCGCAAAGTCCGGCAGGGGATCGCCGTTCCTTGACGAAGAGCGGCGGCTCCTCGACGAGGTCGCACGCCAGGTGAGTCTGATCGTGGACCGAAAGGAGACCGCGGCCGAGCAGGAGCGGCTCCATGCCAAACTCCGACATGCAGACCGCCTCGCCACGATCGGTCAGCTGGCGGCCGGCGTGGCGCACGAACTGAACGAACCCCTGGGCGGCATCCTCGGTTTTGCTCAACTCCTGGCCAAGACTCCCCGCCTTCCGCCGCAGGCCCGAGCCGATATCGCGAAGATCGAGGCTTCCGCCCTCCATGCACGCGAGGTTATCCGCCAGCTCATGACCTTCGCCCGGCAGACCCCTCCCCGCGACGTACGCGTCAACGTCAACCGCCTAATCAAGGAAAGCGCGGGGATCTGGCTGCCGCGCTGCGAGGCTGGGGGCGTTCACATCGCGTATGCCCTTGACGATAGCATCCCGGAAATCGTCGCCGACGACGGCCAGCTCCGCCAGGTCGTCACCAACCTCGTGGTCAACGCGGTCCAAGCCATGTCCGAAGGCGGTACCCTGCGCATCGAGACCATGCGCGACGGCGATTGGGTCCAGTTGGCGGTTTGCGATACCGGGGGCGGCATTCCGCCCAATGTCCTGCCCCGCATCTTCGACCCCTTCTTCACAACGAAGGATGTGGACGAGGGCACGGGCCTGGGGCTGTCCGTCGTCCATGGCATCGTCACCGGACACGAAGGAAAGATTGCCGTCGAAAGCGCCTCCGATCGCGGCACGCGCGTCACCGTGCGCCTCCCCATCAACCGCCCGCCCGATCTACCAACCAAACCAGGAGGCAGCCATGCCCAGGCATAAGGCGGAACGCATCCTCGTGGTGGACGATTCCCCCGATACCCTTGAAGTGATCCGCCGCAACCTCTCTGCCGTCGACTACGATGTTGTCACGGTCTCCGGCGTGGCCGAGGCCCTCCGTGCCCTCGATTCTACTCGCGTGGATATCGTCATCACCGATCTGCGTATGCCCAAGGTGAGCGGACTGGACCTCGTGCGCCATGTGCGCGAGAACCGTGGGGACGTGCAAATCATCATGATCACCGGCTACGCCTCCGTGCCGGGCGCGGTGGAAGCCATGCGAACCGGTGCCCACGAGTATCTGGCCAAGCCCTTCACCGACGCGGAACTTCTGGCCGCGGTTGGCCGCGCCGTGGACCGCCTGCGGCTGCGCCGGCCTGTGGCCGGGCGTGCCCAGTCCGCCCCCGCCGACTGGGGACTGCTAGGCGAGTCCGAGAAAATGCGGGCCGCGTACCGCGCGATCACAAAGGCGGCCAAGAGCTCCGCAACCGTCCTGATTCTGGGCGAGAGCGGGACAGGCAAGGAACTCGTGGCCAGAGCCATCCACTACAGCAGCAGCCGGGCGTCAGCCCCCCTCGTGCCGGTTAACTGCGGCGGCATCCCGGATGGTCTCCTCGAAAGCGAGTTATTCGGATCCCGCAAGGGCGCCTTCACCGGCGCCCACGAATCGCGGGCGGGCTTCTTCCAGACCGCCGAAGCTGGTAGCATCTTCCTGGACGAGATCGCGGAACTCACCCTCCCTATGCAGGCCGCTCTCTTGCGGGTGCTTCAGGATAAGGTCGTGTTCATGGTCGGTTCGCGCCAATCGCGCAAGGTGGACGTGCGCGTCATGGCCGCCACGAACAAGAACCTTGAGTCGCTCGTCGAAAAGGGTGCGTTTAGGGAAGACCTCTATTACCGGATCAACGTTGTTCCCATCGTTATCCCCCCGCTGCGGGAGCGCGAGGACGACGTCATCCTCTTGGTTCACCATTTCGCGGCTCGCTTCGCAAAGGAGCAGGAGAAGCCCTCGCCACGGTTCTCGGATCGCCTCCTGGCCATCCTGCGCGCCTACCCCTGGCCCGGCAATGTCCGAGAACTTGAAAACATCGTTCAGCGACTGGTGCTGATGGCCGAACGCAACGTCATCGACGCTCCCGACCTCCCGGACCTCATGCGCTTCTCCGCGGCTCGTATTCCCGCCAAGCGTCGCACGCTGGACGAGGTGGCGTCAGACCATGTGCGGGCCGTTCTGGTCGAGTCCGGCGGCAACAAGAGTCGCGCGGCCGCGATCCTGGGTATCGACCGCAAGACGCTCCGCGAGAAACTCAAGACGACGCGCCAGAGCGCTCGGTAGCATCCCCTCACACCTGGTTCGTCTCGCCCCACATGGGGAATTTCTCCCCATGCTTCTGCCTCCGTCCCTCGCGCCCCGGCCACGCGCGCGACCGTTCTAATATTCGCCGTGTTCGCGCAACTACAGTCCGCAACCACCTATCCCGTATCAACTTAGATCCGATCCGCCCCCTCGCGCGTCATCGCCCGCCGGTGTCAGCGACGCATTCGCGCCCAGTTGGCACGCGTTCTGCATATGTCTATGGCACCGAAGGAACGGACCAGGCATGCAGAATTGCGGGAGGTGCGGTGGCGGGCAGCAGGAAGGCAAGAAAAACGAACGCGAAAGACTCCGTAGGTGCGCTTAGAAACGCATCGCGGAGCCAGCGCAACCCGCCCCGCACCTCCCATTTCGAGCGGACAAGGAGACGACCGTGCAAAACAAGACACAGCGCAGCAAGTCCAACGGCGACCGGAAGAGACTGGAGGCCTGTATTCGCACCACGGAGAGAGCATCAGTCCAATATCATCGAGGTGAACCGATGAAAGAAGACGTCATCATCATGACCTGGCCCGACCACGCGGAGTTGACCCAACTCGTTGAATTCCGGCGCCGAGACCGCTCCGGCATGGACGAAATGGCGTTCGAGCGCCTGGCTCGCGAGCTGGCCCGCGCACGCTTGGTCGCCTCCGAAGACATCCCGCCAGATGTCGTAACCATGAACTCCAGGATTCAGGTGCGTGATCTGGCCTCCGGCGAAGCGTACACGTTTTCGCTATCGTGGCCGGATCAGGCCGATGCCGGGAACGGGCGAGTCAATGTGCTCGCCCCTCTGGGCATGGCGATGCTGGGCTCCCGCGTTGGCCAGGCAGTCGAATGGCCGGTGCCCGGCGGCTTGCGCCGGCTGCGCGTCGAGGAGGTCTTGTTCCAACCCGAAAATGGCTCGCCGCTCGCGGCGTGCTGAGGATATCCGACATGAAACACAACCTGCTGCATGAGTCCACTGTGGTCGCGGTCGCATCGCGCGGCGCCGAGCGCGCCATCCACGCTTACGTCAATATGCTAACGGCGCACCACAACGCGCGGGTCTCCATGCTGAGTCTTCCCGCTGAGGATCCGTTTGTCACCCCTTGGGGACCGTGCCAAGGCGACTCCGGCAACGGTGCCATCCGCACGGCCATCCGCGAGGTCTCCAAGGCCCAGAGAATCAGCCTGATCGTCTCCGAATGGTTGCCAAGGCCGACGGACATGCAGGATGTGCTCAAACTGGCCCACGAACTCAAAGTGCCGGCGGTGTTCATCCGCAATCCCCAGACCAGGCCCGGCGGTCGCGTCATCATCGCGACGGACGGCGGACCCAACGTGCTACAGCAAATGTGGGTCGCCCGTGAAACCGCCTGTGCGTGGAGCCGTCCGGTCCATCTGCTTCGCATCGTCCACCCCGCGCTCAGCCCGGATACCTCCCCCCTGTTGCCAGATCCGGCCGCCGCGCTCGACGCTTGTTCGTGCCGTCTCCTGCACATGGAGCCCAAAGTCGAGATCAAGCGAGCGACGGACATTGTCGGAGCCATAACCGACAGCATCCGTGACGGCGACCTTCTGGTGTTGGGCGCACCCAGCACGCTCCGCCTCACGGCCGATTTTGCCGGTTCCATTCCGCACGTCGTCGCCAACCGAGTCTCCGGGCCTATGATACTTCTGTCCACGCCCTCTGACGATGACATCAGCCTGCGCAGACTATTCTGGGGGAGGCTGATTAAAACCGACATGCGCACTTACCACAAGAAACACGTCTTAGCTGCCATGATCACGAACCTGATCCATCACAATCAGCTTCCGCTCTCCAGCCAGAACGATATCCTGGATCGTGTCTTGCGCCGGGAGGCAACCATGTCCACCGCCGTGGATTGCGAGACCGCCTTCCCGCACGTCACGCTGGGCGGCTTCTTCGGCGTCGCCGCCACCATGGCGATCTGTCCAGATGGCATCTTGTTCGACAGCCCCGACGGCCGGCCGACACGCTTCATTTATCTTCTGGTCACGCCCGACGGCTTCTACGAGCAATACCTGGCCACCCTCGCCAAGATCGCTAGGCGCATGATTAACCCCGAGGTCCGTCAAGCCTTGCTCGCCTGTCACTCGCCCGCCCAGGCCCTGGACGTTCTCGAACCCCGTGCCGGGAACGTCGGCAGAACCGAATCCGGGCTTCCGCCTTACCCGCGAGGAGCCGCGTGCGAGACAGACGAATTGGCGGGACAACTACCCAGGGAGACCCTTCAGCGATGATCGCGCGTCCCGACAACACGCTTCCGGCCTCCGACCGCAGGGTTCGTCATGCCCTCCTGATGGTCGCCTCCATTCTCGCGGCGGTCCAGTTCCTGATCATGCACCGGAACGGCTATGCACGCCTGGGGTAAATTCGTATTTACCGGCGTGGGGCTTGGGTTGCTGATTGGGATCACCCTGTCCATGGCCGGCATCTATCGCGGCATGGTGGATGACGCCAAGGCCTTGCTCGACAACAGCGGCGCCGATCTCTGGGTGGTGCAGAAAGACACCCTCGGCCCCTATGCCGAGCCGTCGAGCCTCTACGACGATATCGGGCTCGACGCCGTTGGCTGTTTGCGAAGATTTCGACAAAACCTTTCCACGAAAAGTGTCAGATCGACCTACGGATCGACCTGCGCCGGATGACACGCCACGCGCCATTCCGCCGGAAACTCAACGATCCCGAGCCTGATCGTGGTGGCCCGAGCGCGCCAAGTTCAGCGGTGCGAT
>JADLHC010000057.1 GCA_020849035.1 Planctomycetia bacterium | reverse complement strand
GGAGCCGGACTTCCTCGATGACGCCGCCCTGGAGAAGTCCCTCGGAGGCCGCGTCGCGCACGGCCTGGGGCTGCGAGGGGTCGGCGGCGAGGCCCGACAGCGCCTCGCGGGCGCGGTCGGAGCGGCAGCCCGCCAGCGAGCGGGTCGCGGCGGCGCGGACGGACTCGGAGGAGTCCCGCTCGGCGGCGGCGATGAGCGCGCCCGCGTCCTCGTCGCGGAACGCCCACGGGCCGAAGCCCTTGGCGGCCTGGGCGCGGATCGCGGGGTCGGACGAGGCCAGCAGCTCGCGGAAACGGTCCGCGACGGGCGCGGCGTCGGCCGCGCTGACGCCCTTCGGCGCAGGCAGGAGCCCCGCGGCGGTCGCCTGCACGCGGACGTCCGGGTCGTGCAGGAGCCGGTCGCGCAGCAGCGCCGCCTCGTCCCCCCACCCCGTCGCCCCGGCCGCGCCCAGCGCGACGCCGCGCTTGACCGGGTCGTCCCCCTCGCGCGCCCACTTCTCGAACGCCGCGTACGCGTCGCTGTCCACCGTCCAGATCCTCCCGCGCGGGTCGGTCAGGTGGAAGCGGATCCGCTGCGCCAGCGCCCAGAGCCGCGCCGGGTCGGTCTCCGCCGCAAACGCCTCCACCAGCCGACGCAGGTCCTCGTCATTGCCGTTTCCGGACTGCTTCGGGAATTCGGCGTTGAAGAGCGCGTCCAGCCCGCCGGCGGCGAGAATCTCCTTCGCCCGGTCGAGCAGCGCGTTGAACTGCGAGCCCTCCTCCGCCGCCGCAAGCGCCCAGCGCTTGGCCTGATAGTCGCGGGCGATGCGCTCCGCGGCGGATTCCTCGGGCGGCTCCGGCGGCTTCGCGCTCTCCGGTTCCGAAGCCACGGCCGGCGCGGGCGCCGCCGGCTTCGCTTCCGCCATCGGCGGCGCGAGGGGCGCGGGGCGCGGGACGCGGAAGTGGACGAACGACAGCCCGGCGACGGCGGCGAGCAGCACGGCGATCGTGAGATGTTCGAGGCGGCGCATGGGTCCTCCGGGTTGTTCTCCCTCTATGACGACGCCGAGGCCGAGGTTTGCAGCCAAAACCCCCCGTCCCGGCGATGATCGCGCCATGGAGACCTGGGACGTCGCGGTCGTCGGCGCCGGCGCGGCGGGGCTGCTCGCCGCGGCGCGCGCGGCGGAGCGCGGCCGGCGGACGATCCTGCTGGAGAAGAACCGCCGCGCGGGCGTGAAAATCCTGATCAGCGGCGGGACGCGCTGCAACATCACCCACGACGGCGGCGCCGAGGGCGTCGTCGCCGCGTTCGGCCCGAACGGAAAATGGCTCCGCGCCGCGCTCGCCGCCTTCGGGCCGCGCGAAGTCCGCGCGCTCGTCGAGGACGAGGGCGTCCCCACGCAGGTCGAGGAGTACGGGAAGGTCTTCCCCGCCTCCGGCAAGTCGCGCGACGTGCTGGAAGCGCTTCTCCGCCGCCTCGAGCGGAGCGGGGCGACGCTGGCGTGCGGCGAGCCGGTGACGGCGCTGGAGCGCGCGGGCGGCGGATTCCGGGTCGCGACGCCGAAGCGCGAGGTCGCCGCCGCGAAGGTGATCCTGACGACGGGCGGCCGCTCGTACGCCGCGGTCGGCACGACGGGCGACGGCTACGCGTTCGCCGAGAGGCTCGGCCACACGATCGTCCCGACGCGCCCCGCGCTCACGCCGCTCACCTCCGCCGCAACGTGGGTCCACGCCCTCTCCGGCCTCACCCTCGACGACGCCGGCGCCCGCATCGTGGACCCCGCCGCCTCCCCGCCCGTCCTCCTCCGCCGCCGCGCCCCGGTGCTCTTCACGCACGTCGGCCTCTCCGGCCCCGCACCGATGGACCTCTCGCGCGCCGTCAGCGCCCACCCCCGCCCCGCCACGCTCCGCCTCGAGCTCGACCTCCTCCCCGACACCCCCGAGGCCGACCTCGACGCCTGGCTCCGCTCCGAAGCGACCGCGGGCGGGAAGCGCCTCGTCGCGACCGCGCTCGCCGCCCGCGTCCCGCGCCGCCTGGTGGACGCCGTCGCCGCGCAGGCCGCCCTCCCCGCCGCCCGCAAGCTCAGCGAGCTCGGCCGCGACGAGCGCCGCGCCCTCGTCCGCGCCATCAAGGCCCTCGCCGTCCCCCTCTCCGGCACCCTCGGCTTCGACAAGGCCGAGGTCACCGCCGGCGGCGTCGCGCTCGACGAGGTCAACCCGAAGACCATGGAGAGCCTCAAGACGCCGGGGCTGTTCGTCGCGGGCGAACTGCTCGACCTCGACGGGTGGATCGGGGGGTACAACTTCACCGGTGCGTTCGCGACGGGGTGGGCGGCGGGAAGCGCGGTGTAGTTCCATTTCGGCTCGCATGAGCGCACAATCCGTTCATGGGCATGGTTCCCGATCACTGGATCGAAGAGAAGATCGCGCATGGCCTGAAGGCCTTCCTCTCAGCGCCTCAGGACCCGATCTGGCACGAGTTCGGTTCTCGAATTCACGCGATCCTCTCGCAGGCCCTGCGGGACATGAACCAGATGGCGCCGGAGGATCCGTTCTGGATCGGCACGAACAAAGAGCCGACCCTCACGAAGATCCCGAAGCGGTACGAGATGCTGCACCAGATTGCACCGGAAGATCCGTGGCCTCGCCTCGTGCTCTGGGCCGACGGGTTCGCGTATGGGCAGACTGCACGATTCATGGTTCCTCTGATTGCCAGCGATATCTCCGAGGTTGCCTGGGTCGCCATCGGGCTGGCGTACTCGGGAGAGCGAAGCGGCTCGGAAATTGACTGCAAGGCATTCGCCAGGGCCATGTCCGAGGTCGGCCAGCTGCGTCCCGGCTGGCGGACCGACCTCGAGACGCTCGCGGAAGACCCGCGGAGATTCTTCCGAGAGGGGGCAGGGTACGCGCTGGAAATCCTGCGCGGCGCGAAACGAATCCGCCCCATTCCCTAGCTGAACAAGCCAGCGGGGGGGGATTGGCCAACCCCGGGTCAGGGCAAGCCGCGGATCGGCCCGGGCCTTCCGGCAACGGCGTTCGTTGACGACAGGTCCACGAGAAATGCTGACACCAGGGTGTTCAGGACTCGTTCCACGTTGGACGCCTGGGTCTGGAACTCCGCTGCGCCCGGCATCGCGAGGATCCTCCCCGCCGAGGTCGGGTAGCGATAGGCCGTCGCATATCCGCCCAGGTCCTGGATGGCCCGCAGCAGCGGCTTGACCGGATTCTCGTCCGGCACCTGGTCCACCATCTCCCAGAGCAGGTGGCGGATCCCGCCGTGCTTCCCTTCCGAAGCGAGGACCGCCCGGATCAACTTCTCGGCGGCCTGTTCGCAGTGATAGATGGCGTTCCGGCTCGAAGCGGCGGCGAGGCGCCGCGCGTCGTCCAGGTCGCCCTTCGCCAGCCGCAGCAGGTTGGCGACGAGCAGGTCAGTGGCCATGCACTTGGATGCCGAAATGCGCGGCTTCGTAGGCGAGCGTGTTCGGCGTTTCGCGCGCGTCCTCGAACTCGCTCGCGCGGCAGAGCACGACGTCGGCGCGGACTCTCGCTTCCTTCGCCACGTTCCAGCCCGCCAGCGGGTCGTCCGCGGCGGTCTCCGCATCCGGAACGACGACCAGCAGGTCCCAGTCGCTCTCGCGGGTCGCGCCGCCTCTTGCCCGGCTCCCGAAGAGCCACACGCCGACGGGTCGCCATGCGCGCTCGATCCGGCCGAGGAGCCCGGAGACTGGACTTAGGTCGATGGTGTGCCCCGTGGAGTCGCGCAGGGGTGAGAACGGCTGGATCATAGGCGCATCGTATCACCGCGCGTCCGGAGTTGGCGCGCGGAGTCGAGGCCGGATCTCGCGCCGTCCCTAATCCGCCGCCCCGACCGGCTCCGGCCGTTTCGCCGCGACGGGCGACCCGCTCCCCGGCAGGGCGAGCATGCGGTCGAGGGCGGCCTTGGCCCACTTTTTCGTGTCCGCATCCACGGTGATGCGGTTCACGACGCGCCCTTCCAGGAGATTCTCGAGCACCCAGAGAAGGTGCGGCGGATCGATGCGGAACATGGTGGAGCAGAGGCACTGGATGCCGGCGAGGGAGACGACGGTCTTGTCGGGGTGCTCGTGGGCGAGGCGGTTGGTGAGGTGGATTTCGGTGCCGACGGCCCATTTGGAGCCGGCGGGGGCGGCGGCGATGGTCTTGATGATGTAGTCGGTGGAGCCGACGTGGTCGGCGAGCTGGCAGACCTCCCACTTGCACTCGGGGTGGACGATGACGTTCACGCCGGGGAGGGCGGCGCGGACTTTGGGGACGTCGGCAGGGCCGAACTTCTGGTGCACCGAGCAGCAGCCCTTCCAGAGCAGGATCTTCGCGTCGCGGATCTGGCGGTCGGTGAGGCCGCCGTTGGGGAGGGCCGGGTTCCAGACGGCCATGCGCGAGAGGGGGACGCCCATGCCGAAGGCGGTGTTGCGGCCGAGGTGCTCGTCGGGGATGAAGAGGATCTTGTCCTTCTGTTTCCAGGCCCACTCGAAGGCGGTGCGGCAGTTGGAGCTGGTGGTGACGCTGCCGCCGTTCTTCCCCACGAACGCCTTGATGGCGGCGGAGGAGTTCATGTAGGTGAGGGGGATGGTCTTGCCGGGCGCGAGGTCCTGGAGGGTCGCCCAGCAGTCCTCGCTCTGGTCGAACGTGGCCATGTCGGCCATGGAGCACCCCGCCGCGAGGTCCGGCAGGATCACCTGCTGGTGCGGCTGGGCGAGGATGTCGGCGGACTCGGCCATGAAGTGCACGCCGCAGAACACGATGAACCGCGCGTCGGTCTGCTGGGAGCCGACCTGCGACAGCCGGTACGAGTCGCCGCGCGCGTCGGCGAACTGGATGATCTCGTCCATCTGGTAGTGGTGGCCGAGGATGAAGAGCTTCTTCCCCAGGGCCGCCTTGGCCGCGCGGATGCGGTGGAGGGTTTCGCTCTCGGGGAGGGAGGCCCAGGGTTCGGGGAGGGGCTGCTGGTGAAGCATGGTGGCGGCTCCGTGGGGCGCGGGGAGTAAGTGTTGTTTCGACACTAAGTATCCTACATGCGGGAGACTTCGTCAAGGGGAGTGGGTGGTTGGTGGTTGGTGGTTTGTGGTTACGGCACCCCTAAGCGACGGGTGGGACGGCGAGAGGGAGTCGCGCGGAGTGGCCATGCGATCGCGCGTTCCCAAGAGGCCGAGCGGCGCGAGCGGACGCAGCGCCCCCATCAGGCTGCTTAACTCCTAACAGCTCACCGCCAACTCGCCCGCCCCGCCTCTACGGCGCAACCGCGGGCTGCGGGAGCGAACCCAGCGCGATCAGCGCGAGGTCGGAGTCCACCGGCGAGCCGTTCTCGACGATCGCGGCGAGTGCCGCGTGCGCTTCCGCCGTCCCGGCCAGGCCGAGCGCGGCGATCGCGATCCCCTGCCGCGCGTCGTCGTCGTCCGCGGCGATCGCGGCGCGGGCGGGGACGTGGGC
This sequence comes from Planctomycetia bacterium, assembly GCA_020849035.1. Taxonomy (GTDB): domain Bacteria; phylum Planctomycetota; class MHYJ01; order WSZJ01; family WSZJ01; genus WSZJ01. The sequence goes on along the minus strand of JADLHC010000057.1, from coordinate 5,816 downwards.
GGCGAGGGCGGCGCGGTCGAACTCACCGGTGTCGAGGAGCCGGGCAACCGGGTCCGCCACGGCGGCCGTCGCGGGCGCCTCGGGGGCCTTCCCCGCCACCGCGAGGCCCAGGTTCGCGAGGGCCGCGACCGCGACCGCGAGCGCCAGCGTCAGGGCGCAGGCGGCGCCGTGACCGGAGCGGGTGGGGCGGGTGGTGGGGTGAAGGGTCATGGGAGTTGGTGGCTGGTGGTTCGTGGTTGGTGGTCAAGGCAAGAAAGGCGGGTCGGTCGATCGTGGCCGGCCGCGGATCAGGGCGTTCATCGTTTCCCCCCAGGCGTGGCGTCAGGCGGTGTCCTGCGTTCCTTCCCTTGAACCTTCCCCCCTCTCGGGGAAGCGAGTCGTCGCGGGCGGCGACTCAACGTCAGTGAACGTCCGGCGGGGTAACCCGGGCCGGTGCCGGGTGGTCTTGGAACGTGGGGAGGGAGAAGCAGAATCGGTGCCAGAGTTCGAAGGGCGTGCGCAAGTCGCGCCGCATCAACGAGTTGCGCTTCATCAGGCGGCCCTGGGGACCGCCCGGGGACCCGGGCATTCTGGGACGCCCCGGGACGGAACGCCCCACGCGCCGCCCCAACCTCCTACGGCGTCGCCTGCACCAGGAGCGTCGCGACGTCCCCTCCCGGGTCGCGCGCCGCCGCGATCGTGACCAGCACGCGGCCGCCGGGGAACTCGAAGACGAACGCGAACGTCGTGCGCCCGCCCGAATCGCTTCCCCAGAGTTTCGCCACCTCTCCCTCGAACGCCGCGACCGCCGTGCAGGGGGCGATCTCCCGGAAGAAATTCCGCCCGACGACGTCGGCCCGCCGCCGCCCGGACAGCGTCTCCTCCGCCGCGTTGTACGCCAGGATCGTCCCCTCGCGCGACACGCGGATCAGCCCGAACGGCAGCCGGTCCAGCATCGCGGGCGTCGCGGCGCCCAGCGACTCCACGGGAAACTGGCCGGATTCCCCGGCGCAGGACGCGCAGATCCCGTGCGACACCGCGCCGGGTGACCCTTCCCTCACCCGCCGGCCGCACCACGCGCACACCACGGACGGAGCCACCTCGATTCCTCCAGGAAAGGGACGAATTCTAGACCTGCCGCGTGGACGCGGCCACAATCCGCCGCTTCCCACTCACGGAGACCCCTCCGCCATGTGCCTCGGCTACAAGCCCGAACCGAACGGCAACGGACACAAGTCCTTCACCGAACCCGGCGCCAAGGAGCGCCCGATCCGCGACCGGTGGTACGACGCGGAGCACCTGAAGCTGGACCTGGCGGTGGACCTGGTGAAGAAGCAGGTGAAGGGGACGGCGGCGACGGCGCTGAAGCTGCTGCGGCCGGCGCCGCGGGTGGAGTTCGACGCGGTGGGGCTGCGGGTGAGCGGGGTGACGGTGAACGGGAAGAAGGCGGCGTTCGCGACGCACGCGGACAAGCTGGTGGTGGAGCTGGGGCGCAACGGCGGGGACGGCGAGGCGTTCACGGTGGCGGTGGCGTACGAGGCGAACCCGGCGAAGGGGCTGTACTTCATCGAGCCGACGAAGGACTACCCGAAGAAGCCGCGGCAGGCGTGGAGCCAGGGGCAGCAGGAGGACAACAAGCACTGGCTGCCGTGTTACGACTCGCCGAACGACAAGATGACGTGGGAGGTGAATCTCACGGTGGCGGCGGGGTGCCATGCGCTGTCGAACGGAAAGCTCGTCAAGGTCACCGAGGAGAAGGGGAAGAAGCAGAAGACGTTCCACTGGAAGATGGAGACGCCGCAGGTGTCGTACCTGCTGTGCATCGCGGTGGGCGAGTTCGCGGAGGTGAAGGAGGAGGCCGGCGGGATCCCGCTGGGCTACTACGTCGCGAAGCCGCAGGCGGCGATGCTGAAGCCGACGTTCCAGGAGACGGGCAAGGTGCTGCGGTTCTTCAGCGAGAAGATCGGCTACCCGTACCCGTACCCGAAGTACGACCAGGTCGTGATCGCGGACTTCATGTGGGGCGGGATGGAGAACACGACGGTCACGACGATCACGGACCGCGCGCTGGTCCCGGCGTCGTTCCGGCCGTACTACGACTCCGACCCGCTCGTCGCGCACGAGGCGGCGCACCAGTGGTGGGGCGACCTGCTGACGTGCAAGAGCTGGTCGCACACGTGGCTGAACGAGGGGTTCGCGACGTACTTCGAGGCGCTGTTCACCGAGCACCACCTCGGGCTCGACGAGTTCCGCTACGAGATGGTCGGGAACGCCCGCGCGTACCTGAAGGAAGACGCGGAGAAGTACCGCCGGCCGATCGTCTCGCCGAAGTACGACGACACGAGCGACATGTTCGACTGCCACTCGTACCAGAAGGGCGCGTGCGTGCTGCACATGCTGCGCTGGAACCTGGGCGAGGAACTGTGGTGGAAGGCGATCCGGCACTACGCGCACAAGCACCAGCGGCAGGTCGTGGAGACGACGGACCTCAAGGTGGCGATCGAGGAGGCGACCGGGATCCACCTCGACTGGTTCTTCAACCAGTGGGTCCACAAGGCCGGGCACCCGGAGTTCGAGGTGAGCTGGGACTGGGACGGCGACGCGAAGATGATGTCGCTGAAGGTGAAGCAGGTGCAGAAGACGGACGAGATGACGCCGGTCTTCCGCACGCCGGTGGACGTCTTCGTGCAGGCCGGCAAGACGAAGGTCACGCACCGCATCCAGGTCGAGGAGGCCGAGCACCTCTTCCATTTCCCCTGCGACGAAAAGCCCCAGCTCGTCGCGTTCGACCCCGACACGATCCTGCTGCGGACGACGAAGTTCGAGAAGCCGAAGGAGGAGCTGCTGTTCCAGCTCGAGCACGGCCCGACGCCGATGAACCGCGCTGCGGCGACGCAGGCGCTGGCGAAGCACGCAGGCGACCCGTCGGTGGTGGAGGCGCTGGGGGCGGCGATGAAGCGCGAGGGGTTCCGGGGCGCGCGGCAGGAAATTGCGGGCGTCCTCGGCCGGATGGGGACGGACAACGCGCTGGCGGTGCTGCTCGCGGCGGCGAAGGACGCCGACCCGCGCGTCCGCGCCGCGGTCGCCGACGCGCTCGGCAACTTCCAGGACGAGAAGGCCGCGGCGAAGCTCGTCGAGCTCACGCGCGACCGCTTCCCGCAGGTCGTCTCCGCCGCGCTGCGGAACCTGGGCAAGACGAAGTCGAAGATGGCGATGCCGGCGCTGTCGGCGGGGCTGCGGAAGGACGCGCACAACGACATGGTGCGGGTGGCGTCGTTCACGGGGCTGAAGGAGCTGAAGGACCCGACGGCGGTGCCGCTGGCGCTGAAGGCGGGGAAGGCGCCGGCGACGGTGTTCGCGCGGAACGCGGCGAACACGTGCCTGGCGGGGATGTACGGGGAGATCGAGAAGGAGAAGAAGGGCGCGGTGCGGGATCACCTGACCGCGGCGCTGCGCGACACGGCGCACCAGGTCCGCCGCGCGGCGATGGAGAACGCAGGGCTCGTGGAGGACCCGAAGATCGCGGCGGCGCTCGAGGAGGCGGTGGAGAAGGAGCCGCTGAACCTCGTGGCGCGCGCCGGGCGGCAGACGCTGAAGAAGATCAAGGACAAGGCGGCGGCGAAGGCGGATCTGCGGGACGTGAAGAAGGAGGTCGAGTCGCTGCGCGAGGAGAACCGGCAGCTGCGGAACCGGCTGTCGAAGATTGAGGAGCGTCTCAAGAAGTAACCCCGAACATCCGCGGCCCTTTCCGCCCCATCCTCCGTATATCCGCGAATTCCGTTGCCGTCCCTTTCGAGCCTCTGCCATGTCCAATCCGACGCCCGGCGATTCCCCGCGCAAGCTCGAGCGGGAGATCACCGTCTTCCTCTGCGGCTACGGCGTCTTCCTCGCCGTCGCGGGCATCCTGCTGGTGCTCAACCCTCCCTCCGGCAGGCCGCCGCCGCTCTTCGGCTGGCCGCGCCACCTCGCCCTCGGCCTCCCGACGCTTTCCCTCGGCCTGGGAACGCTGCTGTCCGGCGTCGCGTTCGGCCTGACGAAGACGGCCGCATCCGCGTGGGCGGGCGGCCTCTGCACGGCGGCGTTCACGATGGGGCTGCTGGCGATGGTGAACTTCTCGCCGAGCCTCCTGACCGGCGTGGCGGTCGTGATCCCGCTGCTGGTCGGGCACCGGGTGGGCGTGTGGACGAAGGCGCGGAGGGAGGAAGAGAAGAAAGGAGAGGCATTCGCGGATGAAGGGGGATCGGGCGGAAAGGGCGGCGGATAACGGCTATGGGCGCGAGTACGTCCCCTCCACCTCGCCCCGCCCGATCACCAGCCCCTTCATCGCCTCCCGCAGTTCCGCCGCGTTCGCGCCCTCGGGCAGGTCGACCGGCTTCTTCAGCGCGTACACGATGAACCTCAGCCGCTGCGTCTCGCCGCTCCCGGGGTCCGGGCCCGCGTAGCCGGTGCCGCCCGCGTCGCTGTCGCCCTGCTTCGCCCCCATCGGCCGCGTCAGGATCTCGTCGTGGAGCACGCCCTCGGGGAGGCCGCGCGCGTCCTTCATGATCGCGTAGATCACCCAGTGGACACGGCCCGTGCCGCGCTCCTCGCAGACGACGGCCCACTCCTCGACCCCGGCGGGCGCGTTCGACCAGGCGAGCATCGGCGACACGTTGTCCCCCTCGCTCCGCGCGGCGTGCTTCTTCGGCATCGCCGCGCCGTCGGCAAACGCGTCGCTGCGGACGGCAACCGCGTGGCCGGTCCAGCGCTCCTCGGGGGCGGTGCTGGAAGCGCTGGAGCAGCCGGCGACGAGAACGGCAAGGGCGAGCGTAACGACGGTTCTCATGGGTTCCTCCCGGTATCAGATAGACGACGCTCTGTCACACCGGCCGGACGACGTCTCCAACCCGGATCACCCCCTCCGTCAGGATCTGCGCGCGCAACCCTCCCCTGTGGATCAGCCCCGGGTGCGCCTTCGGGTCCGTCAGCTCCGCCAGCCGCGCGCACGGCTCGCACAGCCGGATCCCCTTCGCCTTCACCTCTCCCACGAAGAACTCGCGGTCGACGAGGTGGTTGAGCGCGACGCCGCGCGTGACGACGTTGCGGCGCGAATCGCCGCCCGACAGCTCCAGCCCGTCGTCGCGCTTCAGACCCTCCAGCGCCTCGATCTCGATGAGCGTCAGCTCGCGCGAGGGGCCGGGCTTGTTCGAGTAACTGCCGACGCCGAGTCCGTAGCGGTCGCCCTCGAGTCCGCGGCCGGGAAGCGCGCGGGCCTGCGGCACGGCGGCGGCCCGGCCGCCGGCGGTGGGAATCAGGTGAATGGAGACGACTGCGCCGGTGTTCATGAGCCTACCGGTTTCCGGCCGGCTTCGGCGGCGCGGCCTTGAGGTACTCCCAGAGCGCCTCGAGGTCGTCCGCGTGGAGGCCCGAGTAGGCTTTCCAGGGCATCGCCGTGTGCAGGGTCGTGCCGTCGGGGCGCTTCCCGTCACGCATGGCCTTCATGAAGTCCTCGAAGGACCACTTGCCGATCCCGGTGTCGCGGTCGGGGGAGATGTTGCGCGCGTCGGGCCAGCCGGGATCGCCGCCGGGGATCGGCCCGCCGGAGAGCCCGGGGCCGTGGCACCCGGTGCACGTCCCGATGAGAACCGCGCCCCACTCGCGCGTCGGCCCGGGCTCGGCCTCGGGGCGCTTCGCCGCGTGGTCGATCTTGTCGTAGGCGAACCGCAGCTTCCCGGTCGCGACGAGCATCTTGCCGATCGGGCCGAGGCGAATCGGCTGGTGCTCGCGGTCGACGGGGGGAAGGGACCGGATGTACTCGACGACGGCGCCGAGGTCCTCGTCGCCGAAATTCACGTAGT
>JADLHC010000056.1 GCA_020849035.1 Planctomycetia bacterium | reverse complement strand
GGCGACGTGCGGCGCGTCGAGCAGGCCGTCGTGACCCGCCGCCGCATGGCCCAGGCCGCCGACCGCATCCTCGACGAGCTCCGCCGCGGATCCCCACCCGAGGAGTGCGCCCGCGCCGCCGCCGCCGAACTCTCCGGCGCAGACGCCTCCGTCCGCCTCCTCGTCCCCGACGGCGCGCCCCCCTACGCCCTCATCGGCCCCCTCGACCCCGAATCCTCCGACCTCGAAACCCTGTTCCTCCGCCTCGCCCCCGGCACCCGCACCATGCTCCTCACCGCCCCGGGCGGCGAACCCCTCCCCACATTCCTCGCCGCCTCCGCCCTCACCAAGTCCCTCCGCCCCTCCGTCATCGTCGTCTCCAACTGGTCCCGCGCCGAGGACGCCTCCGCGCCCCCGCACTTCGACTCCATCGCCGCCTGGGCCCTCCGCTCCCTCCCCCTGCGCCCCGCCATCGAGATCGAGGGAGGCGCCCCCGGCGACCCTTCCCTCGACGTCCACGGGACGCTTCCCGACGACGCCCTTTCCGTCTCGGATCTTCGCCGGGTCCTTCCCGCCCTGCAGGTCCACGCGCCGGCGCGGGTGCAGGTCCCGCGGCACCGCTGGATCTCCGCCCACGCCCGCGGGGGCTACCAGCGGCTCCACGTCGACCTGGCTGCGGCGTCGAGCCTGCTCGTCGCGCTCGTCCCGGACGCCGGCATCGTCGGCGAAGCCATGGCCCCGCTCGAACGCTACCTCGGCCCGTACATGGACGGCATGCAGGCCCGCAAGCCCGGACTGGCCGTCTCGGCCGCGCAGTGGTCCAAGGCGCGCCTCATCGTGCTCAAGGCCGGCCTCGTCCGCCTCCTCGTCGCCGCCCAGGACGCCTCCCGCACCCATCCCGTCGGGCCCGTCGAACTCACCCCCGTGAACTACCTCGCCCGCGTCCTCGGCCTCGAAATGGACTACCTCGTCGAGCCCGGCGGCGAACGCCGCTTCCTCGTCCTCCGCAACCGCGCGGGCGACCTCGAGCTCGACGGCGCCGTCGTCCTCGGCCTCGGCGACTGGCGCGAACTCCACGTCGAAGTCCCCAACCCGCGCCGCCACCCCAACTCGCACCGGCTGGGAACGCAGGTGTACCTCGGCGGAAAGTGCCGCGCCCTCACGATCGCCGGGCTCGGGGCTTCGGAGTCGGAACTGCTCGCCCCGGAGGTCGCCAAGGAACTGGACCGCCTCAGCATGTTCCACGTCGTCCACCAGGTCCTCGTCGAGCGCGCGAGCGTCGCCGGCACAGACCCGCCGCTCGTCCTCCAGGTCCGCGGCCGAAGCGCGCCCGAGGAGGGCAACGACGGCGTCCTCGTGCCGCCCGACGTCATCCTCCCCACCCGCGAGGCCGCCGCCGCGGAAACCGCCCCCTGGCTCCGCATCTTCGATACCCTCGGCTGGACCGTCCGCGTCCAGCCCCCCGACGAGCCCGGCGGCTTCGACATCGGCGCCCCGCTCCAGGCCCGCTACAGGCGCTTCCTCCGCTACGAGGGCATCTCCGGACTCTGGGCGGACCCGGATGTGCGAAGAGCTCTCCGGGGGCCGCGCGACGACCCGTCGGTCGTCGCCGCGCTGAAGCAGCTGGGAAGCGTCGACGCGGGGACGTCGATCGTCGGGTGGTGGAGGGAGGGGGCGCTGTCTCCCGCGCCGCGCGTTCCCGAGTCGCTCGGGCGGGCGATGGACGGGGTCGCGGCGTTCGCGCGCTCGGGAAACCTGGGCGAGCTGGCGACGGGCATCGAGTCCGCGCGCCAGGCGGGCTGGCGGGACCTGCTCGTCGTCGACGCGGACTCGGAGTCCCCGATCCTCGTCTTCGCGTCCCCCGACGGGTCCGAGGCCGTCCTCGTGAACCTCGCGGCCACGGTCGTCCGGGGGCAGGAACTCGGCGAGGCCGGGCGCGCCGAGACCATTGACGAGCTGCTGCGTCTCCGCCGGTTCTACATCGCGGGGAGGCGCAGATGAGATTCGACGCGCGCCCCGTCCCGCGGAGCCGGCTCTCCCTCAAGGGCGTCGGCTTCGCCGCGCTTGCCGTCTCCATCTTCATGGGCGCCGCCGCCGCCGTCATCCAGCTCTACGTCCGCGAAAAGGCCGTCGGCAAGGAGGAAGCCGAGACCCTGAGCAGGCGGCTCTTCTACAGGCTGGTCCCCGGGGAGCGCATCACCGTCTTCGCCGCCGACGTGTCGGACCGACTCATCGCCTCCGTCGTCGTGCGGAACATCGCCCCGAAAACCGACGTTCACCTGCGCCTCGAGTGGCTCGATCGCTCGGGAAGGACGCTCGCCGTCAGCGGGTGGCGCCGTCCGATCTCGGAGAAAGAGGCGCCCACCGCCGACGATTCCCTCGAGCGATACCTCCTCCCCGGCGGACGGGCGCTCGCCGGACCGCGCAACCTCACCCTCCGCCGCGACGACTTCCCCCCCGGCACCGACCGCGTCGCCATCACGCTCGTCGAGCCCAGAAGCCTCGAGATCTTCATCCGCTTTTATACACGCACCCAGCTCCAGCCCGGCGCCGTCCACCAGGAGGCCGCCCTCCTCGAAGCGCGCGAGCAGCGGCTCGAGGCCCGCACGGCGCTTCCCAGCACCCTCGCGCCGCAGGAGCTGATCGACCGGTTGACGGGGTGGAAGTGGCTGACGGTGGCGGCGGAGCCGCGGGCGTGGTCGGTGCACCTGTTCCGGCGGGACGTGGCGGGGGGCGGGACGACGGCGGAGGGCGACGAGCCGGTGGCGGCGAGGACGCCGGGGCTGCGGGTCGGCCCGGGGCGGCCGCTCGCTTTCGAGGTGGTTGCGGCCGGGGAATACGTGCTGCGGTCGGAGGTGTGCGGGCCGGGGGAACTCGAGGTGGAGAAGCGCGTGCCGGGGCGTCTGGCGGAGTCCGCGCGCGTGAGGCTGGCGCCGGGGGCGGTGCTGTGGAGGGAAAGGCTGGAGCCTCCGGCGACGCTGGTCGTGCGGAAGGTCTCCGGGGGGCAGGCGGAGGTCCGGCTCGCGCTGGCCCCGGCCGACGGGTCGGCGGAGTCGGCGGTGCCGCAGTGCTCCCAGGCGGCCATGGCGTGGCTGCTGGGGCCGCTTGCAGAGGTCGCGCCGGCGCGCACGGCGGGGTCGGGATACGGCCTCGCGGGCCGGCTGGTTGCGGCGCCGGTCGAGGGGCCCGCAGGGACGGCGGGGACGGACGTGCTGCGTTTCGACTGGTCGGCGGGCGCGGCCGCGGCGGGGGCGACGGTGAAACTGCGGGTTCGCGCGGTCGTGACGGCGGGGGAGACGCCACCGCAGGCCGTGGCCCTGAGGGACCGCATCGTCGGCGCGGGGCGGCTCGCGATCGCGGACGAACGGATCGACGTCCCGCTGGCGCCGCCGGACCTGGAGCGCGTCCCCGAAGGATGGTGCCCCCTGCTCGAGGGGCTGCCGCAGGACGCCGCCGGCACGGAAGCGCCCCCGGACGGGCCTCTCCCGGCGTGGGTCGTGACGGGCTCGGGCGAGCTGTACATCGACATCCCGGACGAGGGGAGCGTGCTCGAAGTCCGCGCCGACGCGCCCGTGCTCCTCGTGCCGACGCATACCCTTCCCCAGCTCCGCCCCGTGATGCAGGTGCCCCCCGAGACGCCGGACCGGACGCTCTGCTACGTCGATCCCGAGCCGCCGGACGACTCCCGGATCTGGCACTACCTGCGGCCGTCGAACGAGGGGGAGCTGCGCGCGGCCGGCGCGGGCATCGTCGTCGACCTTCCTTCCCCGGCCGTCCGCGCGCCCCTTCGGGGCTCCGCCTCCGCGGACGCGCTGTGGGACCGCGAGGCGGCGATGCCGCGACGGCACGCGGGCAGCGCGCTCGCGCTCTGGCCCGCCCGCCCGCGCGGCGCGATCTCGCGCAACCGGCTCTTCCCGTGGAGCGCGCCGTGGCCGGAGTCGGCTTACCGGCCGCTGGCGGAGGGCGAGCCGCCGTCGCCGGTCCTGGAGGAGCCCGGGTTGCCGGACCCGGCGGACCTGCTCGTGCGGGGCGCGGACGGCCTGTTCTCGCGGGAGCCGTGGGTCGACGGGGCGTTTCCCGACGGCGCCGAGTTCATCAACCGGCCGGTGCGCGGCGACGCGAACCCGGACCCGCGATTCGCGCGCCTCCTCCGCCGCGCCTGGCGGGCCCTTCCCGACCTCCCCGCGGAGTTCGAAGTTGCGCACGACGGTGCGGAGACGTGGGTGTCGCTGAACGTGCAGCTGGAAGGGGAGCAGGTCGGGCCGCTGGATGTCGACATCGAGTCGCCGTCGTGGGCGGCCCGGCGGCGGGCGTGGCCGGGCGGCCGGACGGAGCCGCGGCGCAGGATCGTGGGCGCGGAGGCGTCCGGGGAGACGGTGTCGTTCATCGACGCCGCGCCCCGGATCGTGGGATGCACCCTCCAGGCGCGGCTCCGATTCGGGCCCGACCTGCCGGCCGGGGACTACATTGTCCGCGTCAGGCCGCTGTCGGGGGGCGCGTGGTTGTCGGCGGGCGTCTCCCGCCTCGGCGGCCGCGCGATCCAGAACGGGACGACGTGGACGTGGCGGACCGAGGGGCTGGGCGGCCGGAGCCTCGGCATCGAGTCCCCCGGGCGCGATCCCGCCCGCGATCTCGCGTTCGAGGCCATCGTCCCCGGCCGCGGCCCCGCGCGCCTCACGCTCGAGCCCGTCCTCGGCCGCTGGACCGTCGCCATCCCCGCCGACTGCGTCGCCCTTCGCGGCACCGCCCTCTCCGCGGGACCCGGGCCCATCCTCGTCACCCTCGAGCGCCCCGGCGCCCCGAAGCCCCTCCCGCTCTCCACCGCGGAAACGCGAGACTCCTGGCGCCGCATGCTCCCCGCCATCGACGACACCTACCGCAACCCCGGAGCGGCCGAAGAGACCGCGCGGTTCCGGCTGCTCTGGGAGGCGCCCGACGAGGCCGCGCTTCCGCCCTCCGAGCTCGTCGAGGCGAGCGTGGGCGGGCCGGCGGGAAGGGCGCGGGTCGCGATCGGGCTGAAGTGGATGCGCGACCCGCGGACGTTCGACGCGGATCGGCCGGGGGCGGTGCTGTGGACGTCCCGGGTCGTGGAGCTGGTCATCCCTTCGGGCGGGAGCGATGCCGCGGTGCGCGCCTGGACCGAGGGGTTCTGGATCTCCTGGGAGCGGAAAGCCGGGCCGCCGCGCCACGTGGCGATCCACACGGCCGGGACGTACGACGCGTTCCCTTTCGCGGCGTTCATGACCCGTTCGCGACGGACAACGGGCCTGTGGGACGGCGAGCCGAACCCGGACTATCTGTGGCCGACGCGCGTCACCTGGACGACGCCGTGGGAGTTCTCGACCGGCGCCTCGCGCGAACTGCCGGAACTCACGCTCGTGCCCGTGGACCTGACGCTGCTCGGCGCGACAGAGCAGGTCGAGCTCTCGCGCCCCGCGGCGTGGCGGAAGCCCGGCCTCAAATCCGGCCCGATCTGGCGGCCGCTTCCCCTCGGCCAGGATCTCCCGTGCATCGTGGGGGACGCGCTGGGCCGGGCGAAATTCGGGTCGCTCCGGCTGTCGTTCGAGGACGTCGCCATCGGGGGGGGCCGTGCGGTGACGGTGGAGGTGCTCGTCGACGGGCGCCTCGCTGCGACGGAGACGCTGTTCCGCACGCGCGGCGAGCTCTCCATCCCCTCGCTGCTAGCCGGCGAACACCGCGTCGAGGTCCGCCCGGCCGAGGGCGTGGCCGCCTACCGCTGCGGCCGCTGGCAGGTGAGGACCATCGCCAGCCCCGCCGACGGCGACCGCCAGATCAGCTCCGTCTGGCGCGCGCCATCTGACGGGGAGGTGCGGATCGAGGCTGAAGCGCCGAAGGAAGGGGAACAACTCGTCCTGGAGGTGCTGACGTCGCGCGGGCGGCGGGCGGAGTGGGGGGCGTGGACCTTCGACTGGGAGGGGCTGTTCGTGAGCGACGGCGCGGAGTCGTGGGTTCCGCTCGGCGCCGAGCGCCACTGGGTGAGCCCGGGCGCCGGACGCGAGGCGACGCGCACGGGCGCCGACGGGACGACGTGGATCCCCGTCTTCCGCATGGCGTGGGAACTCGACCGTTTCACGGGCGCGACGCGGGTCCGCGGCCGCCTGCGCGGCGCGCTTCTTAAGGGCGATGCGGTCCACCTTTTCCGGATGGCCCTCGAGGGCGGCGACCTTTCGGACGTGGACGAGGTGAGGAAGAAGTAGCGGTCCGCGGGATACGACGAAGGACTGCGGGTTCTGGCGCACGGAAGGCCGCGCTTCCGAGCACCCGTTCCGGCCCGCGTGGCCTCCGATTTGCGCGGGTATGACCATCGGTTTCCGCGCACGCATTCTCGCGAGCCAGGAGAATCTGCCATGAAAAACCGCCCCCGTCCCGTCGCAGGCGACATCATGAAGGCGCCGGTCATCGCCGTCAGTTTCGAGACCCCGGTTCGCGAGGCTGCTGACATCCTGAGCAGCAACGGGATCAGCGGCGCCCTCGTCACGGGGAGAAACGGGGAGGCGGTCGGAGTCGTGTCGCTGTTCGACATCGTCTCCTTCCTTGCAGGTCTCGACCGGCCCCCCGGCGCGCCCGGCGGTTTCTACGAGTACGTGTACCCGGACTTCGAGGAGGACGGCGGACTCTGGGAGGCCCCGGTCCGCCCGCCTGACGAGAAGCCGGTGGCGGAGACGCCGGTGGGGGACATCATGGCGACCTCGATCATCTCCGTGCCGTCGGGCGCGGAACTCGAGGAGGTCGCGGCCCTCATGGTGCGGAAGCATGTCCACCGGGTTTTCGTCCGCCAGCAGGGCGAGCCGGTCGGCGTCCTGAGCTCGATGGATGTGCTCCGAGCCTTCCCGCGCGGTCCCGCGCGCGGCGCCCGCAGGCGGGGCGGCGGGCCGAAGGCGGCCGTGCGGCGGGCGGCCGGCGCAAGGCGCTGACAGGGGAGGCGGCGATGCCCCACGCCGGGACGGGCGAAGTCGCGATCCCCGCAGGCCGGGCCCGGGTCAGGGGATTCCTCGAGATCCCGGATCGCGCCGCGGGCCTCGTCGTGTTCGCGCACGGAAGCGGAAGCAGTCGGCACAGCCCGAGGAATGCCTTCGTGGCCGGAGTGCTCCGCCGCGCGGGCCTCGCGACGCTCCTCATGGATCTGCTGACACCGGAAGAAGACTCCCATCCTGAGGCGCGCTTCGACATCTCTCTGCTCGGTCGCAGGCTGTCCGAGGTCGCGGACTGGACGCGCGCGGAGTCCGACACGCGGCGCCTTCCCCTCGGCTGTTTCGGAGCCAGCACCGGCGCCGCCGCCGCGCTGGTCGCGTCCGCCGCGCCCGGCTCGCCCGTGCGCGCCATCGTCTCCCGCGGCGGCCGCCCCGACCTCGCCGGGGACTCGCTCCCGCTTGTCCGCGCCCCGACGCTTCTCATCGTCGGCTCGGAGGACACGGACGTCCTCGAGCTCAACCGCGAGGCGCAGGCGCGCCTCACCTGCCCCTCGAAGCTCGCCGTCGTGCCCGGCGCGACCCACCTGTTCGAGGAGCCCGGCACGCTCGAGGAGGCCGCGAAGCTCGCGGCCTCCTGGTTCGCGCGCTGGCTGGCGACGCCGTCTACTTCGTCCCGATGACGCGGAACCGCACCCAGATCTCCGTCCCCGCGGGAGGCGCCTTCGACCAGTCGAACTTCAGCACCGGCTTCGGGTCCGCGATCGGGTTCCGGTTGTCCGTGATGATCCCGCCCGGGCAGTCGTTCGGGCAGGCCAGGCAGCCCGTGTTCGTCGCGTAAAGCGCGCCGCTGCCGTGGAACACGAAGTGCGGCGTCCACGGCTTCACGACTTCCGCCCCCTCGACCGCCACGCGCTCCATCGCAAACGCCTGGTAGGGGAGTTCGCGCCACGATGCGCCCTCCTTCCACGCGATCGAGATCAGCACCGGGTCCCCCTGCAGGTAGTCCTCCGGCTTCGTGTCCGCCTTCAGCCCCGCGCGCTTCTTCGCCTCGGACCCCGGGTAGTGCACGGCGTTCGTCCCGCCCACCGCCTTCAGAGCTTCGTGAATCTGCTCCGTCGTGCAGTCGATCAGGAACACGAACTGGTCCGCGTACTTCGCGGGCCCGGCCGTCGTCTGCGAACACCCCAGGAACGCCACGTTCCTCTGCCCCCAGTCCTCCAGGCACGGCCCGGGCGCCGGACGGACGACCTTGCCGTGCGCCAGCACCTCCCCCCGGTCCGCGGATTTCAGCACTTCGCCCGACCCGGGGAAGGCGGGCGACGGCGCGGGAGCGGGATCGGAAGCGCAGCCGGCGATGGCGAGGGCGAGGAGAAGGAGCGGGGAAGTGCGCATGGGCGGTCTCCGGTGGCGGTGTGAGATGTAATTCATCAAGCTCATGAACATAATGGCGCCCTGCGCCCCGCGTGCATCGGAAGGCTCAATAACCGGGGCCGGGGCGTATCGCCACCAGATCCCTGGGGCGCGGGGCGGCCGCCCCGGATAACCTCCTGGCCCGCCGAGACTCCGAGGAGCTCACCTTCGATGCCGCCGATCCGGACCCGCTGGAAGGTCGCCGCCGCGCGCGCGCTCGTCGCGGGCGCCGCCCTCGCGTGGGGACTGTCGCCCGCCGCGCGCGGCTGGCTCTCCACCGCGACGTCGGTCCTCGCCTCCGGCGACGTGCAGCGCCTCAAGGAGTGGCTGCTCTCCTACGGAGCCTGGGCGCCGGTCGTCTCCGCCCTCCTCATGATCTTCCAGTCCGTCGCGGCGCCGCTCCCCGCGTTCGTCATCACCTTCGCCAACGGACTGCTCTTCGGCGCCTGGCGCGGCGGCCTCCTCTCCTGGTCCAGCGCCATGGCCGGCGCCGCCCTCTGCTTCTACCTCGCCCGCGCGCTCGGCCGCCCCGCCGTCGAGCGCCTCGCCGGCGGACGCCGCGCCCTCGACGTCTCCGACCGCTTCTTCGCCCGCCACGGCGACCGCGCCGTGCTCGTCGCACGCCTTCTGCCCTTCGTCCCTTTCGACATCATCAGCTACGGTGCCGGGCTCACCTCCATGGGCTTCTGGAGATTCTTCATCGCCACCGGCGTCGGCCAGATCCCCGCGACGATCGTCTATTCGTGGCTCGGGCAGAGCATGTCGGGAAGCGTAAAGGCCGTGTTCTGGAGTTTCGCGTGCGCGCTGGCCCTGGTCGTCTTCGTCACCATCCTGAAGGCGGCCTGCCGGACGGAAGGGGACGGCGCGCCGGACGCGCCGCCGCCGGGGGCCGGCGACGTGGCCGGAGGACGACAGGACTCCCGCTAGCCCGGGCCGCGGGACCCCGATAGACTCCCCCTGCGGAGGCGGCCCGGATCCGGATCCATGGGGACCGCATCTCGGGTACGAGCTGGACAACCGCCCGGGTCGGGTCAAGATCCCCTGCCGGGGATCCTCCAGATCCTCGGCGAGGAGGCGAAATGAAGGCAGGCCGCGTCCGGCACGATGTTTCGCTCCTCGGCGAACAGGACCTCCACCTGTTCAACGAGGGGACGCACAGCCGCCTGTACGGAAAGATGGGAGCCAATCCGCGCCCGGACGGGACCAGCTTCGCGGTGTGGGCCCCTGCCGCCACCGCCGTCTCGGTGATCGGCGACTTCAACGACTGGACCCCGGCCGCCCACCCGCTTCAGGCGCGCGGTTCCTCTGGGATCTGGGAGGGATTCGTCCCCGGCGTGGGAGAGGGGGCGCTCTACAAGTTCCGCATCGAGTCCGCGCGCGACGGGTGGAGCGCGGACAAGGCGGACCCGTTCGCGGCGATGCACGAGCAGCATCCGGGGACGGCCTCGATCGTCCGCGGCCTCTCGTACGAGTGGGGCGACGCCGCCTGGATGAAGGACCGCGCGTCGCGCAACGCCCTCGACGCCCCCTGGAGCATCTACGAAGTCCACCTCGGGTCCTGGCAGAGGAACCCCTCCCGGCCGGGCCGACCCCTGACCTACCGGGAGATCGCCGCGCCCCTCTGCGACTACTGCCGGAACATGGGCTTCACCCACGTCGAACTCATGCCCGTCATGGAGCACCCCTTCTACGGATCCTGGGGATACCAGACCACCGGCTACTTCGCGCCGACGTCCCGCTACGGCACGCCGCAGGAACTCATGTTCCTCGTCGACAGCCTCCACAGGTCCGGAATCGGCGTCATCCTCGACTGGGTCCCCTCCCACTTCCCCAACGACCCCCACGGCCTCGCCCAGTTCGACGGAACCTGCCTCTTCGAGCACGCCGATTCCCGCCAGGGCTTCCACCCGGACTGGAAATCCTGCATCTTCAACTACGGCCGCCACGAAAGCCGCAGCTTCCTCCTCTCCAGCGCC
Source organism: Planctomycetia bacterium (assembly GCA_020849035.1). Classification (GTDB taxonomy): domain Bacteria; phylum Planctomycetota; class MHYJ01; order WSZJ01; family WSZJ01; genus WSZJ01. The sequence goes on along the minus strand of JADLHC010000056.1, from coordinate 3,398 downwards.
GTCTCCTGGCTCGACCGCTTCCACGCCGACGGCCTCCGCGTCGACGCCGTCGCCTCCATGCTCTACCTCGACTACTCCCGCTCGCCCGGCGAGTGGATCCCCAACGTGCACGGCGGAAGAGAGAACCTCGACGCGATCCGCTTCCTGCGCCAGCTGGCGCAGACGGTCTACGGGAGTTTCCCGGACGTCCAGACGTTCGCGGAGGAGTCGACCGCCTGGCCGATGGTTTCGCGGCCGGTGTTCCTGGGCGGCCTCGGGTTCGGGATGAAGTGGGACATGGGGTGGATGCACGACGCGCTGCAGTACATGGCCCGCGATCCTGTCCATCGCTCGTGGGCCCACGACGAGCTGACGTTCCGGAACCTCTACGCGTTCAACGAGAACTTCGTCCTGCCGCTGTCGCACGACGAGGTGGTGCACGGGAAGGGCTCGCTGATCGGGAAGATGCCCGGGGACGACTGGCAGAAATTCGCGAACCTGCGCCTCCTGTTCGCGTGGATGCACGCGCAGCCGGGGAAGAAACTGCTGTTCATGGGCGGGGAGTTTGCGCAGCGGGCGGAGTGGAACCACGAGTCGAGCCTGGACTGGCACCTGCTGCAGCACGGGCCGCACGAGGGCGTGCGCCGGTGCGTCGCGGACCTGAACCGCCTGCACCGCTCCGAGCCGGCGCTCCATCAGCTCGACGCGGAGCCGGCCGGTTTCGAGTGGATCGACTGCGACGACGCGCCCCAGAGCGTCGTCAGCCTCCTGCGCCACGGCCGCGCCGGCACGAAGGACGTCGCCGTCGTCCTCAACTTCACTCCCGTGCCGCGCCATGGCTATCGCGTGGGCGTCCCCTCGCCGGGCTTCTGGCGCGAGATCCTCAACACCGACGCCCGGGAGTACGGCGGAGGCGGCGTCGGGAACGCGGGGCTGGTGCAGGCGGACGAGATCCCGATGCACGACTGTCCATGGTCCGTGAGCCTGACCCTTCCGCCCCTGGGCGCGCTCTTCCTTTCCCCCGGCGGGTCGCCGTGAAACCGGGCGACATGCTGGCTCGGTCTCTGATCGAGAATCACCCTGCGGAGGCCGCGCGGGTGCTCGAGGCCGGGGATCCTTCGGAGTCGGCGAAGCTGCTGAAGCGCCTGCCGGGGGGCGTCACGGGCCCGGTGATCGCGCGGGTGGCGCCGGCCGCGGCGGGGGCGATCCTTTCGAAGCTGGGGGAGGACGCCACGCGGGAGCTGCTGGCGGAGCTGGAGCCGCGGGACGCGGCCGCGATCTACGGGTACCTGGACGAGGCGATACGCGCGACGGCGCTGACGGGGATGAGCGAGGAGAAATCGCGGAAGCTGAGGCTGCTGCTGACGTACCCCCCCGAGAGCGCCGGGGCGCTGATGGACCCCCAGGCCGTTGCGCTCACTTCGGACCAGACGGTGCAGGAGGCGATCTCGGCGCTGCGGCGGGGCCGCAGGCAGGCGACCTACTACCTGTACGTGACGGACCGCGACCGGAAGCTCGTCGGGATCGTGACCTTGCGCGACCTGCTGTTCGGGGCCCCGCGGGAGAAGATCGACGCGCTCATGAAGCGCTCCCCGGTGTCGGTGCCGGTGACGACGGACCGGGAAGAGGTGATGGCGCTCATGCGCGAGCGGAGATTCCTGGCGCTTCCCGTCGTCGACGGCGACGGGCGGCTGGTCGGCGTCGTCGCGCAGGAGGCGGCGGTGGAGGCGGCGCAGGCGGAGGCGTTCGAGGACCTGCAGCGGATGGCGGGCGCCGGCGCGGACGAGCACGCGCTGTCGTCCGTTTCGACGGTCGTGCGGAGGCGGCTGCCCTGGCTCATGGTGAACCTGCTGACGGCGTTCCTCGCGGCGGCCGTGATCGGCGTTTTCGAGGGCGTGGTGGCGCGCGTCACGGCGCTGGCGGTGCTGCTGCCGATCGTCGCGGGGCAGGGGGGAAACACGGGGTCGCAGACGCTCGCGGTCGTCATGCGCGGGCTGGCGCTGAGGGAGATTCTCCCCGGGACGCTCCGGCGCCTCGTGCTGAAGGAGCTCGGCGCGGGGCTCCTCAACGGGCTCGCGATCGCGCTCGTCACCGCGGGTGCCGTCTACGCGTGGGATCGCCGCTGGGCCCTGGCGGTCGTCATCGGCGCCTCCATGATCGTCAACATGGTGACCGCCGCGCTCGCGGGAGCCGCCATCCCCGTCGTCCTCAAGTCGATCGGCCGCGACCCCGCACAGTCCTCGGGCATCTTTCTCACCACCGTCACCGACGTCGTGGGCTTCGCGGCCTTCCTGGGCCTCGCCCTTGCCATGGAGGCGAGCCTCCGATGATCGCCATCCGCCCCCACGGCGCCCCCCTCTGGACGAAGCCATGAACCGCCCCCGCATCCGCCCCGGAGTCCCCTATCCCCTCGGCGCCACCTGGGACGGCAAGGGCGTCAACTTCGCCCTCTTCTCCGAAAACGCCCTCGCCGTCGACCTCTGCCTCTTCGATTCCCCCGGCGCGGCGGCCGAGTCGCTCCGCATCCGCATGCCCGAGCGGACCGACATGGTCTGGCACGTGTGGGTCCCTGACCTGCGCCCCGGCCAGTGCTACGGCTACCGGGTCCACGGACCGTGGGATCCCCCCGCGGGCCGCCGCTTCAACTCGGCCAAGGTCCTCCTGGACCCCTACGCCAAGGCGATCGGCCGGCGGCTGTACTGGGACGACGCCGTCTTCGGATACCGCGTCGGGGACCCCGCAGGGGACCTGCTCAAGGACGATCGCGACAGCGCCGCCTTCGCCCCGCTGGCCGCGGTCGCCGACCCGCGGTTCGACTGGGGAAACGACCGCCCGCCGCGCACACCGTGGCACGAGACCCTCATCTACGAGCTCCACGTGAAGGGATTCACCCAGCTCCACCCCGATGTCCCCGCGGACATCCGCGGCACGTATGCGGCGCTTCGCTCCGAACCCGTGATCCGCCACCTGCAGGACATCGGCGTCACCGCCGTCGAGCTCATGCCCGTGCATCACCGCATCGACGACCGCCTGCTCCTCGAGAAGGGACTGTCCAACTACTGGGGCTACAACACGCTCTCCTTCTTCGCCCCCGACCACCGGTACGCCGCCGCCACGGACCCCCTGGACGCCATCGGGGAATTCCGGCGCACCGTGCGCGCCCTCCATGCCGCGGGCATCGAGGTCATCCTCGACGTCGTCTACAACCACACCTGCGAGGGCAATCACCTCGGTCCCACCCTCTCCTTCCGCGGCATCGACAACGCCGCCTACTACCGCCTCGACCCCGCAAACCCCCGCCACTACCTCGACTTCACCGGCTGCGGCAACACCCTCCACACCCGCCACCCCCACGTCCTCCAGCTCGTCATGGACTCCCTCCGCTACTGGGCCCTCGACATGCACGTCGACGGCTTCCG
>JADLHC010000055.1 GCA_020849035.1 Planctomycetia bacterium | reverse complement strand
TTCGATGACGAACCTGTCTCCCTCGTGTGGAGCCCGTTTCTCCTCGTTCTTTCTGAAGTTGTTAACCCGGAGGATTCCGAGCGCAACGCTCTCGCGGGCATTCCCGATCCCTGTATAATCCGGTCGTTCCTTCGAGGCGAGGCCATGCTCAAGCCCAACCCCAGCTTCTCCCCTGCTCGCCTTGCACGCGAGGCCCACCGCCTCAAACCAAGGGAGCGAGCCTCGCTCGCCCTTCGTCTCCTCGCCAGCCTCGAACCGGAGTCCGAACGCGACGTCGAGGACGCGTGGGAGAAGGAGATCGCCCGGCGCGTGCGGGAGATGGAGTCCGGCAAGGCGAAGATGGTTCCCTGGAGCGCGATCCGCCGGAAGCTGATTTCCATCGAGCGCCGGGCGCGTTGATCCGGTTTCACGCGGCCGCGGAGGCCGAGCTCCTCGAGGCCCAGCGGTACTACGCCGCCATCCACGTCGATCTTGCCCGGTCGTTCCGTCTCGAGATCGAGCAGGCGCTCGACCGCATCGTCGAGGGCCCCGACCGCTGGCCCCGGGGCCCCCTCCGGACGCGGCACTATGTGCTCCTCAGGTTTCCCTACTCCGTCGTGTACGTACAGGATGCCCGGGGCATCGGCGTCGCTGCCGTCGCCCACGGGAAGAGGAAGCCGGGGTATTGGAAGGCGCGCGTGAAGGGCGGCTTTTGAGGCAATCGCCCTCGCGCCGTCGCCGCACGACTTCATCTCGTGACCGGAACCTTGGAACGACCGCTCATGGACCGAAGACCCACCCTCCGCCGCTCGCCCTCCTTCGAATCCTTCGCCGTCCGAGCGATCCTGCTCATCGCCCAGTGGCTCCGCGCCGCCGACCTGATCGAGGCCCTCTGCCCGACCTCCCGCGGTTGCGAGTTCGCCTCGCTGCTGCGACTCCTGACGCGCAGGGACCGTGAGATCTTCCTCCTCCGCAAGCGCCTCTCGCGCATCCCCGCCGCGAACCGCTCGCGCTTCCGGCCGTCCGAGCGGATCGCGATCCTCGAACACGGCGAGCAGCACGGACTGTCCACCCGCCGCCTCGCGCGGTTCTTTCTCGTCGATCCCGAGACGATCGCCCGCTGGAAGAGGGCCGTGGACCGGGGCCGCACCACGCTCGTCACCACCCTGGGCCCGCTGACGCGGTTCCGAGACCTCGTCCGCGAAGTCGCCCGCATGCTCCGCCGCGCCCACCCGCACTGGGGCAGCCGGCGCTTCTCGCACGTCCTGGCGAAGCTAGGGCTCGAGGCCGCGCGGACCACGGTCCAGCGGCACCTTCGCCGGCCGCCTGCCGAACCCAAGCCTCCCGTCGTCGCGGTGAAGTCCCGCAGGGTGCCGCGCGGCGTCAACCCGAAGCGGCCGCACCACGTCTGGCTCATGGATTTCAGCACCGTCTCCATGATCCTCGGCTTCTTCCCCGTCCGCGTCGGCGCCGTCCTGGACTCCTTCTCCCGCAAGATCGTGGCCATCGCCCTCTGCCGCGGCGAGCCGGACGCGAAGTGGACCTGCCGACTCCTCGGGGCGGCCATCCGGAACGCAGGCGTCGCGCCCGATCACATGATCACCGACTGCGGGACGCAGTTCACCAGCCGCCGCTTCAAGAAGACCCTCAAGCGCCAGGGAATCCGCTGGCGCCACGGTGCCGTCGGTTCCCCGAAGAGCATCGGTCGCCTCGAACGCTTTTGGCGCAGTCTTAAAGCCGAGTGGGCGACCGCGCTCCTCTGCTTCGCCACGGAGCGACTCCTCAACCAGCGCCTGCAGATGTGGATCGACTGGTACAACTCGGCGAGAGTTCACGCCGGCGTCGAGGGCCGAACCCCGAACGACGTCGAGAAGCTCCGCCCGCGGCGACGACGACGAACCGTGAAGCCCGGCGACAAGTTCGTCCTCGAGCGACGCGACATGCACGACCAGCCCTGCATGCCCGTCTACCGGCTCCGCAAGCTCGCGTCGTAGCGACGGCGACGACGTGCGCGCGGTCCTCGCGCTCCCCGTGTTTCCAGACAGCCGCTCGCGAGCCGTCTCACCCACCGAACCACTCCTCCGAATGCCGGCCCTGCGCTGATCAAGCCGTCTGCCCTACCTCGATCGAACCCTCCGTGATTCTTGACTCACCCAACTTTTCCCTCACACAGTCCAAGTGGGCTACTACACCCATCGCGCGAAACGCCCTCGGGCTCTTCTCGATCACCTTCGCCATGTCTCGCAGGATCTTGAGGATGAACTCGTACTCCTGCATCTCAAGGATCGGATCGGCCTCTGCGGCTGCCGGCGTCTGCACCGGGATCATTGACGTCGGAGGCGGCTTCCTCGCCATCGTAGGGGTCGCAGTCTGCGGAGGAGCCTCCCTCCGTCGTATCGGGAACTTGAGCTCGCTCGTGGTGGCCTTCGCAGCGCCAAGTGCTTCCAGACGGTGCTCAAGCACCTGGACCACATCTCGTAGTGTCTTCTCCTCTTCCCTCTGCACTTCCTGCGTCACCTCACGAGCCATGTCGCGCAGGCGTTTCACATCGGCTTCGATTTCTCGAGTCAGGTTTTCCGCTCCACCACCTCGGACTGTGTATTCGAGAGTGAAGTGGTGTCCTGCGCGGCGCCCGCGTGGAGCCGACTGGAGCTGAAAGATCGTGGGACGAAGATCGGCGAGGTCGGCGTTCCCCTTGAATTCCTGGAGGATCGTCACCGCTGGATCTCCGCCGCCGTGTCGTTCGATTTCCTCCTCGCGAGTTGGCTCACCCACGACTTCAAGCGAGCCCAGCGCGTGCCGCTGCACGATCCCCCGCGCCAGATCCGGAAGTCCTTCCTTCGTGGCGCCAGTGAGCCTGATCTGGTGCGCCTCCTCCAGACAGTGCTTCCGCGCCTCGTCGAGGACTTCCTCAACTTTTCCGTGAGAGAACAGACGGTCTGCCATCTAGAGAACTCCTTGATGCCTCCGGCGGCCGTGGTTTCTTTCTTGGAGCAGGCCACGTGACTATGACGAACCCGCCTTCCCCGTACCCCAAGCTGCGTTCCTGTGGTTCAGTTCGTAGACCCGCCATGCCTTTCCATGCTTGTCTTTCTTGCGTCCTCGGTTGACGAGGTAGTCCAGGATTTCGGCGTGACCCGTCGGGCTGTCCGACTTCGCGTAGATGGCCGTCACCACCTGCCCAGAGAGAAAAACCAAGTCGTCGGCGTCGGGGCCGATCGCGTCGATCACACGCTTCCCTCCGTTGATGCCGTCGCCCGCCAAGTTCCACTTCTCGGCGATGCCATCCTCTTCGAATGGGTAGACCTCACCGATGTGAATTCCCATCCGAAAGTGAATCTCGACGGGAACCGTCTTCTTCGCGACCGCGTGCTCGATCCGAGTCGCCAACTGAGCGGCGAACCAAGTCGCCTCCTCGGGATCGAGGAACACGAAGATGTAGCCATCTCCGCTACTGATGACCTTCTTCGGATTTCCTGTGTGATTTGCTCGATCACAGACTTGGGCATCCTTCACGAGTCGAGGAAGCGCTTCCAGCATGAGGAGCTGCTGACCGGCTTTCAATTACCCACATCTTGATCTCGAAGCGTATATCCCAGCGTGATGTCCGTGAGACGGCAGAGGCCGCGCCAGACGACGGCATTTCCGGGTGGTGCGTCCCGCCTTCGGGCCAAG